>CAKXAF010000253.1:0-3645 GCA_934869045.1 uncultured Nitrososphaerota archaeon
GTCTGCGAGCCTTCTGCCATTGACTGCTTGGTGCTCAACCACACAGAGCCGGATCATGCCGGGTCGGTGGCCCGGCTGCTGGAGCAGAATCCGGAAATGGAAATCTACTGCTCCCAGGCGGCATCTATTTACATCCGGAATATCACCAACCGGGCGGATCTGAAGCTCCATGTGGTCAAGGACGGCGAGACTCTGGACTTGGGCGGGAAGACCCTGGAGTTCCGCATCGCCCCTTTCCTCCATTGGCCGGACTCCATGTTCACCTGGCTGCAGGAGGATCGTGTGCTGTTCTCCTGCGACTTTTTGGGAAGCCATTACTGTGAACCTTATACCTGGGACTACAACGTTACCCGGCCAGAAGCCTATGAGAAGGCGTTCAAAGGCTACTACGATGCGATCTTCGGCCCGTTTCCCGCCTATGTCCGCAAGGGGCTGGACAAAATTTCCGATCTGGATCCGGCGATGGTCTGCACCAGCCACGGACCGGTTCTGACCAAGGGCTGCCGGCTGGAATACGTTAAGGAGAAGTATGCCGAGTGGTCTGCACCGCGGAAAAACGGGACTTTGACGGTACCGGTTTTTTATTGCAGCGCCTATGGTAACACGGCCCAGCTGGCGGAGAGAATCTGCGCGGGCATTAAAAAGGCGGTTCCGGAGGCTTGCGCAGAGACCTTTGACATCATCAAGCACCCCATGGCTGAGCTGGCGGCCAAGCTAAACTCCTGCGACGGGTTCGCCATTGGATCTCCTACCATCAATCGCGATGCGGTGCCTCCGGTGTGGGTTCTGTTGAGCCATGTGGACGCCATCAACAGCGGAAAGCGTCCTGCGCTGATTTTCGGCTCCTATGGCTGGAGCGGCGAGGCTGCCGGAAACATCAAGGCTCGGCTGGAAGGGCTGAAGATGTCTATTTTTGAAGAACCCTTCCGGGTGACCTTTGTTCCCAGCGAGGATGACCTGCTGAAGGCGGAAGAACTGGGAGAGCGGTTTGCCGCCTCCATCCGCTGACAGACACCGGGTTTTGAAAAGACGAAAAACGTCCAGAGCTGTTGTGCTCCGGACGTTTTTGTTTTACAATGGAAAAGCAGGATTGCGCCTGCATGTTTTTGATCTTAAAGGAGGATCCCCGTTTATGAGCAATGAACTTCCCATCTCCGAGCTGCAGCCGGTCATCGACGCGGTCAGGGAAAGGCTTGCCGGCCGGACCAAACTGGCAGGGCTGTTTGAGAACTGCTATCCGAACACCCTTGCAACCACAACCAAAATATTAGAAGACGGTTCGACCTTTGTCTTTACCGGAGACATCCCTGCCATGTGGCTGCGGGATTCTTCTGCCCAGGTGCGGCATTATATTGGTGCGGCAAAGGAATCTGAACCTCTGGCCGCATTAATCGAGGGGCTGATCCGGCGGCAGATGTTCTGCATTCAGCTGGATCCTTACGCCAACGCCTTCAACGAAGAACCCAACGGCAAGTGCTGGGAGCGGGACGAACCCCTTCAAAGCCCGTGGGTCTGGGAGCGCAAGTATGAGATCGACTCCCTCTGTTATCCGTTTCAGCTGGCGTGGCTGTTCTGGAAAGCCACGGGGCGGATTTTCTGTTTCGACAGCGCTTTCCGGGATGCGGCCAGGACCGTGCTGGCTCTCTGGACGTGTGAGCAGAATCACGGGGAAAACTCTCCGTACTATTTTATCCGCCGCAATTGTCCGGCGACGGATACCTTATCCCATGGCGGAAAGGGCGCGCCTGTGGCGGCTACCGGTATGACCTGGTCCGGGTTCCGGCCCAGCGATGATGCCTGTACCTATGGATATCTGATTCCATCCAATATGTTCGCGTCGGTGGCGCTGGGATATCTGGCAGAGATCTTTGAGGCAGTGTATCAGGATCGGGAGCTGGCTGTCCAGGCGGAGACGATCCGGAAAGAAATCGATGAGGGCATTCGGAAATACGGTATTGTGGAGCATGAGACCTTCGGGAAAATTTATGCCTATGAGACCGACGGAATGGGGAATTACACCCTGATGGACGATGCCAATGTCCCCAGCCTGCTTTCGATTCCCTATCTGGGCTGGTGCGGTCCGGACGATGAGATTTACCGCAATACCCGGCAGTTTGTCCTGAGCAGCGGAAACCCGTTTTACTATGAGGGGACGGTGCTGAAGGGCGTGGGTTCTCCCCATACGCCGCCCCGGTATGTTTGGCATATCGCCCTTTCCATGCAGGGGCTGACCTCCGGAGATCGGGAAGAGCAGGAGGCGCTGCTGCGGATGCTGGAAGGCTCCGACGCGGATACGGGATTTATGCATGAGGGCGTTTTCGTGGATGATCCGGGGCAGTTCACCCGGCCGTGGTTTGCGTGGTCCAACTCGCTGTTTTCGGAGTTTGTTTTGAAATATCTGGGGATGGAGTAAAACGCTCTGGACAGACAAGTCTTATTTTAAAAATCAAACCGAGAAAAGCGGAGCAATTCTGAATTTTCAGTTTGCTCCGCTTTTTTCGTGTTCTTATCTGGAGTTTGAAGTTGATGACGGGAGGCCGCTTTACAGGATGTTTTCGATGTTCGGAATTTCCTGGTGGTAGATGTTGCGGACGGAAAAAATCGCCTGGCGGATGCGGACCTGGAAATCCTCGTTCATCCCGCGGCGGAGCAGGGCAACGCATTCCTCCAGGCGGTCGCTCATCTCTTCCAGAGGGTCTTCGTGGACGAAAACGCCGATCCAGTGTTCCTTCTGATGCCAATCGTCCTGGATGGACTTAAGCTCATCCAGGGCGGCCTCCTCATCGGAGAGGGCCAGCTCTGCCACCGTCTCCAGGCGCTCCGCCACCCGGTCCGTGTACTCGCCTAGCCAAAGGAGGGACCAGGTCCCGGCTGCCAGAATGGCGCCGATCATGCAGCAGATGACAATCAGACGTTTCATGCGGCGCCTCCCTTCGTCGGGACCCGGTCCATGGGCACGATGAAATATTTACAGCTCCGGTCCGCAGTCATGAGAAAGATATCCTGCTCTGTGTAACGGTTTTCCCGAAGAGTCGAGGCGAGCCAGGCATCGGTCAGACCATAGGCGTCCAGAGCGGTGCGGATGACCTTGCCGTCGCTGATGATGACGGCTGGCGGATCGGCGTCCTTGCCCTTGAGATCCAGCATTTGGGCGGTAACGGTCTGGGCCGCGTGCTTTTGTAGGATATTCACCTGGCCGGTGGTCTCGACGATGGCGTACTGGACGTCCCGAATATCAAAAATGGACTTCCCGCGGAGGGTTTCCATAAGGTCGTCGATGGAAAAACGCAGCTTTTTCATGGCACTTTGATCGATCTGGCCATTTCGGACGATAATCATCGGCTTGCCGGACACCAGAGTCCGGAAACGCTTGGAGCGCAGGGAGATGCTGGAGATGATCAATTCAAAGCCCACCAGAACTACAATGGGAACGACCCCCATGATCATAGGGATGGAGTTGTCTTCGATGGGGAGGGAGGCAATATTAGAAATGAGAATAGTGATGACCAGTTCCGACGGCTGCAGCTCGCCGAGCTGGCGCTTGCCCATCAAACGGAGGCAGAAAATGATCAACAGGTATAAAAGAATGGCGCGAATAAAGACAATCACAGAGGACCTTCCTTTCCTTGCCGGGCGCATAATTTT
>CAKXAF010000253.1:3655-4052 GCA_934869045.1 uncultured Nitrososphaerota archaeon
CGCAGGCGGCCGGATAAAACCGGAATGCTTTTAGTATCGCCGCCCTGCTGGAACTTATACCGAGAAGGGGCGAACGCAATGAGAAGGAATCCACGTTCCGGCCGGAAGGTTCCGCCTGTCCATTCCACTGAAGCCCGGGAACCTACGGCGGAGGAGGCGATCCGGAGGCTGAGTTCCAATCTGAGCCAGAATCTGATCCTCCTCCGGGAAAAGCTGTGCAACGCTGCCGATCTGGTAACGAGGCCGGTGACGGCTGGCGGTGTGCGGATGAGCTTTGTGATGATGGAGGGGATGACCACCCTGTCCAAGCTGGATGAGGCGGTCATCCGGCCGCTGATGACCCGGCAGTTTGCCAGCGGACGGGAGGCTTTCGACTTCATTGAGCAAACGGCCATCG
>CAKXAF010000254.1:0-3375 GCA_934869045.1 uncultured Nitrososphaerota archaeon
GGCTGTACACCGGCTCAGAGCCTACCCTCAGCGTTGCACAGAACGTCATCAAGGAGATCCTGAACGACAATCAGCCGGTCCCGATTACCATCGAGCGCATCATCGAAGAGGTAGCCCAGACCTATCACGTTTCTCCCGCGGATATCCGCTCCAATAAGAAAAACGCCCCCATCTCCCAGGCCCGTCAGATCGCCATTTACATCGTCCGGGAAATCACCCAGTCCACCATGAAGGAAATTGGCCAGGAATTTGGAGGACGGGATCATACCACCATCGTCTACACTTTAAAAAAGGTGGAGAATCTCATCAAAACAACCCCTCACTATAAAGGCATCATCGAAGATATCATCAAAAATATCCGCGATAAATAACAAATGGTAATATGGGACGAATCCACCAAAAATGGGGAATTTCTTTGCGGGCAGCCACGCATTTCTTCCCTTTTTCAAATACCTCACCTTTTTAACCAAGTATTTTTCCACATAAAAATGTTGAGAAATGTGCAATTTTCATTTTTGCTTCCTTTTCACTTTTTTCTGCACCATTCCCCTCTACTTCACCAGCGCTTTTTCACCTCCCGGTGGATGTAATTTTTTCTTCTCACAATCTCACATTTTTTCTACTTTTCCTTCACGCGGCAAAACGTCCAAAAAATCCCTTGATTTCAGGGCTTGCCAGCGCTTGTCCCCAAATTCACGTCCCCTACTACTACTACTATTTTTCTTATATCTCTTCTATCTATCTTACTTATGCAGGATTTCGATCTTCCCCCTGCGCCGCCTGCGAGTAAGACGAGGAGCCCCTGCAGATGGTGTTATACTCTCTGTATTCTATATTTATAGTTGTATTTCCTTCACGTACATTTATTTATACTATTGCTTGATAGGAGGTTCTTTATGAATTTTTCTTGTGACAAGGCAACCCTCTGCGAGGCGGTGAACAACGTCTCGCCCGCTGTATCGGCGAAATCTACCTTGATGGCTTTGGAGTGTGTTTTGCTTCGCTGCCGTTCCGGACGGCTGACGGTCATTGGGTATAACCTGGAACTTGGCATTACCAAGGAGATTGAAGTCGATTCACGGGAAGACGGAGAAATTATCTTAAACGCGCGGCTTTTCGGAGAGATCATCAACCGGATGCCCTCAGGAAACCTTTCTTTGAGCACGGACGACAAGCTGCTGACCATCATCCGTGGCGGGGGAGCGCAGTTTACCATCCTGGGGATGAGCGCGGAGGAATACCCCGAGATCCCGGTCATCAGCGAAGAACGCTCTTTTCGGCTTTCGGCGGAGGTTCTGCGGAGTATGATTTCCCAGACCCTGTTCGCCATCTCCCAGGATGCGGCTACTCCGGTCCTAACCGGGACGCTGTTTGAAATTCGCGACGGCGTTCTTTATCTAGTATCTGTGGATGGATGCCGGCTGGCCCTCCGGAAGGAGCCTGTGGCCTGTGACGAAAACTTCCGGTTTGTGGCGCCGGGCCGGACTCTTTCTGAGCTTCTGAAGCTGATCGGAAAATTTTCCGGCAGCGACGGGGAGGAGGAAATCCTCCTGAAGCTGGGAAGCAAGCATATCGTTTTCGAGTGCGGCGGCTACACGATGCTTTCCCGCCTGTTGGAAGGCGAATTTATTGACTATAACGCCGCAATTCCAAAGGAACACAAAACCCGGATCGTCCTTTCCGCCCGGGAATTCACCGACAGCATCAACCGCGCTTCCATCATCATCAGCGAAAAGATTAAAAATCCAGTAAAGGCCCTGTTTGAAGGCGGACAGGCGGCGATCTCCTGTGAGACCTCCATGGGAAAGGTCAACGACGCCATTCCGGTCCGCCTGGAAGGCGAGCCGGTTCGGATCGGCTTCAACAATAAGTACATGACCGATGCGTTGAAAGCCAGCGAGCTGGATGAACTGGCCATTGAGATCAATACGGCCTTTTCTCCTATCAAGCTGCTTCCGCTGGAAGGGGACAGCTTCGTTTTCCTGGTCATGCCAATGAGGTTAAAAGATGACAACTAAGCACGTTAAAATAAAAACCGGTTTTATCAAGCTGGACCAATTTCTCAAATTCACCGGGGCGGCGGAAACCGGCGGCCATGCAAAGCAGCTGGTTCAAGAGGGCCTTGTCCGCTACAATGGGGAGCCTTGTCTGCAGCGGGGAAAAAAGCTCTTCAGCGGCGACGAAGTTGCGGTGGAGGACGTCACCTATATCATTGACTGACGGTTTGGGAGGGGTTTGGTGATCATTCAATCGCTGCGGCTTGCGAATTTCCGGAATATCGCGGCCGCAGAAATCGCTCCCTGTGAAACGATCAACATCATCCTGGGGCAGAACGCGCAGGGAAAGACCAATCTGATGGAAGCTGTCTGGATGCTCACTGGAAACCGCAGCTTCCGGGGAGCAAGAGAAAGCCAGATGATCCGGTTTGGCGAGGAGTTTTTCCGAGTGGAGGTCTCCTTCCGGGACCGGGAACGGGAGCAGTTTTTGAGCTTTTCCGGAGGGGAGCGGAAACGGAAAATCCTTTTGAACGGGGTCCCTCTCAAGTCCCCCTCTGAGCTGGCGGGGGCATTTCCGGCGGTGATCTTTGACCCCACCGGTCTTTCGATTGTCCAGGAAGGGCCCGGAGAGCGGAGGCGGTTCCTGGACACGGCTATCAGCGGCGTCAAGCCGGCTTACGGACGGTATCTCTCCCAGTATAACGCGGTGCTGGACCAACGGAATTCCCTTTTGCGGGACATGGTCCGGTTTGACCGGTTCGCGGATACCCTGGACGTGTGGGATTTGCAGCTGGCAAAGCTGGGGACCATCCTTTCCATCCTGCGGGAGGATTATCTGCAGAAGCTCCGCCCTGCCGCCGCTGAGATCTACGGCGGCTTTACCGGTTTTTCCGAGGCTTTTTCCGCGGAGTATGAGTCCTCGGTATTCCCGGAAGGAACCCGGCTCTCCGCATATACTGATGAGCGCATCCAGGAATATCTTTCCGTGCTGCGGGAGGAGCGGGAAACCGACAGGCGGATGCGCTGTACCACCCGCGGCGTCCATCGGGATGATGTCCGGCTGACAATCGACGGCCGGTCCGCGCGGATTTATGGATCCCAGGGGCAGAAGCGGAGCTGCGCTGTAGCCCTGAAATTGGGCGAGGCCAATCTGATCCGCCGCATCACTGGAGAAAATCCCGTGGTGCTGCTGGATGATGTGATGAGTGAACTGGACCAAAGCCGTCAAGACTACATTTTGAATCGAATCCGGGAGTTTCAGGTGTTTATCACCTGCTGCGACGTCTCCAACACCCTTCGTATGGAGAGCGGCCGGATTTTCTCCGTCTGCGGAGGAGAGGTCCTGGAGGCCTGAAGCCGCGGCAGAAAGGCAGTTTTT
>CAKXAF010000254.1:3385-4042 GCA_934869045.1 uncultured Nitrososphaerota archaeon
ATGTACCTGCATGTTGGAAATGAAGTCATCCTCAACGAAAAGGATATCATCGGTATTTTTGATATTGAGAACGCCTCCGTATCAAAATTTACCAAGGAGTTTTTAAGCCGTTCCCAAAAGGCCGGGGAAGTGGTTACTGTGACCATGGATATTCCAAAATCCCTGGTGGTATGGGAAAAGGCTGGGAAGAAAAAGCTATACCTGTCGCAGCTGGCTCCGGTAACCCTGCGGAAAAGGCAGCATCGGGCGCTGAATATTTAAGAGCCGTCTAAAAGCGTCATTTTTCCAATTCTTTTGGTTTTTGATAAAGAGTTTTCCGTAAACAAATCCGAAAATGGAGGAACCGAATTGTGAGCAATCAACCAATCAATAGCAGCCAGTATGATGAGAATCAAATTCAGGTGCTGGAAGGACTTGAGGCCGTCCGGAAGCGCCCGGGTATGTATATCGGCTCCACCGGCGTCAACGGCCTCCACCACCTGGTCTACGAAATCGTGGACAACGCCATTGACGAGGCCATGGCTGGCTTCTGCGACGAGATTCAGGTGGATATCCTGGAGAACAACATCATCCGCGTCATCGACAACGGCCGCGGTATCCCCGTCGGCATTCATCCGAAGGAGGGTATTTCCGCAGCCACTGTGGCGTATACCATTC
>CAKXAF010000255.1 GCA_934869045.1 uncultured Nitrososphaerota archaeon
GAACCTGATCGTCCAGGGAACCGGTCGCCTCCTTCCGGTAGCGGGCAATAAACGGAATCGTATTTCCTTCGTCAATGAGCTCCACTACGCTGGCGACCTGTTTGGCGGTGATGGAAAGCTCTCCTGCAAGCTTTTCAAGAATATCGATGGGAATCAGCCCTTTCTTCTTCGAATGCAGATAAAAAGGGAGCGGAACAATCCGCTCCCTTTGGCGTTTAGTAGTCCATAATGGGCAACTCGTCGTTCAAAATCTTTTCCAGGTTCGTTTCCAAGCGGTCAATATAGGCCATTCTGGTCAGGAAAGCCTCGTCACCGTTCAGGGAAAGAACACAGCGCCGGTCGCTGACCTTCAGGAAACGGACAACGTCTTCCTTATCGCTGTCCCGGTAACGGTAGGTGATTCTCGCAATCTCCGGCCCTGTCTCCTTGTTGAAATTGATTTCCTCTGCCGGAGCAGAAAGCAGATACTGATACATCTTACGATAGTTGTCAAGGGTCAGCGCCTGACCATTGACCGTCGCCTTAAGATCATCATCTTCGCCTTCTGATTCAAACAGATAGGTCTCTCCGTTTAGGGTAACTTCCACCTCAGACACCTTATCGATGTAGGGGAGGATGGTCAAAGAGGAGAATACCTTGTTAATGTCCACTGTAATCCAGGGAAGCGATTCATCCGAAACGACGTAGACCACATCCCGGCCATCCAGCATGACATAATGGGAGGAACCGTCTGCATTGGTCCCAACCGTCAGGGCGAAGTCTTCCTCATCGCGGGTGAATTCTACCTTTGCATAGGGTTCGTCAAAACCAAATTCCGTCAACTGCTCTGCTGTCGGATTAACCGCCGCTACGCTGGAAGCGGTGACTCCATTGGTAACGGCATCCCGTATTGCGGTGGTATTTTCCGAATGGAGATCCGCGCTGATCGGGCTGGTGATCCGCCAGGTGGAGCCGCTCATGCCGTAACCTTCCAGATCCGTGTTGGTTTCCCCCATGACGATGGTCAGCGGCGTATCGCCCAGCTTCTCAGTCAGGGAACCACCGGTAATGTTGATCCGCTTGATATCCGGGGCAGTTTTCGCGACGGCACTGCTGTCGCTCTCATCCGTAGGGGCAACCCAGGCCTCGATGACAGTGGTATTGACATAATTCAAAATGGAATTTTCCAGAGAAGCGCTGGCCGTAGACCCTAAAGAGTACACGGGCGCATCATCGTTGAGCGAAACATAACGCCCTTCGCCAGTGGGCAGCTGGTCGCCTACATGGAGAACATTCTTCGTGCCGTCCTTATAAGTGATGATGACCTCAGTGGACGGATCAGACAGCCCATACTTCGACAGATCGGAAGGGGTTTCCTCCACCATACGAGTCGCGCTGACAGCGGCAAACGTACTCATCAGAGAGGAGTAGCTGCTGGTAAGCTGGTCAAATCCATCCAGAGCTTCAATGGTATAAACGCCTTCCGCTTCCCGGAGGATTGTAAAGCCGCCGGCTTCATTTTGAATTTCCAAAGAAGTAATGTCATCCTTTTCCCGGCTGAAAAGCTGGACGGAGGTAGAGGTATAACTGGTTTCCGATGATCCTTCTCCCTCGCCGTTTCCACTGGGAAGGAATTTCAGGAGCAGCAGAACGCCGACCAAGAGCACCAGGACGATTCCGCCGATAATAAGGTTGCGTATTTTCTTGTTCACGGTTACCGATTCCTCCTGCGAATCCAAATCACGCTGCCTGCAATCAAAACAAGCACGGGAATGACAAATTCAAAGATTCCGCCGATAACGTTGCTCTGTTTTTCCGTAATGCCCAGGTTTTTCGCGCCGACTGTTTTGGAAACGATCGAGATTCCGTCTTCTTTTCCGCATACCGTGTTCGCCAAATTCACAGCATAATCGCCATTGTTGATGGCAGTGTAGGTCAAGAAGGATTTATCGACAAATTCCACCGATCCGACGGCAATTACCCTGGAAGTCAGGGGAGTGGTATTTTCATATTTCAGCCGCTGGCCAACCAGTATCGTCGCATATGAGGCCTTATCCGCGTCCGCGAGACTCCAATCACTGTTTTCATCCAGGTTGGAGGGAACGATGGCGCTGGTGTCATAAGTGCTAAGCAAAACGCTGGTAGAACGGTTGGAGGAAGTTCCGCTTTCGCCGAAAGCGCTGGAAAGGGGCCGGGAAGCAAACATCAAAACCGGATAATCCGTTGAACTCAATTTTTCAGTATAGACTTCATCCCCGTACTGCTGCATGGTATATGTGGGGCCCATCACATAGGTTTTGGAGCTGTCTGTTTCAGCCAGGTAGCCATCCCCGACAACGATGCCCCATTCTTCCAGAAATTCTTCCAAATTCGGAAGGTCCGGCTGAGAGGCACTGGCAAAATACATAAGGTTCTTGCCAAATTTTCCGTTGTTATCCAAATAGGTGTCCAGTTTTTTCAGAGCCTCATCGGAAAGATCCGTCAGCGGAGCTGCCAAGATCAGCATATCCGCCTCCTGATCAATATCGCCGGTCAGGAGATCTACTTCGCTGACAACGTAGCCGTTGGTCTCCAGAGTACTGGTGTAGGCGGACACATCCGTCACGCCATAACCGGTAAGCACGACCACACTGGGAGGATTGGCATTGGTGACGTTCATCACGGCGCTGGTCATCGCTTCCTCCGCTTTCGAAGAAGTGATGTAGGTGCTGCCACTGGAGGAATCCGTCTGGGTATTGAAAAGGTCATACGGCGTCAGTACCTGATGGCGGTCGCCGCATTCTACGATGATATACCCCTGATACAGCGTTTCCTTGGGATATTTCTGCACAAAGTCTGGATTGGATAAGAGGTCGATATAGTTGATTGTGATATTGGAGGAATATTTCGCGTACTTTTGGATCACTTCGTTGGCCTGGTTATAATAAGTGTTATTTCCGGAAAACTCCTCTTCCGTAGCCAAAACCGTAACCGATACCTTTTTGTCCAGATTTTTCAGATAGTCAACGGTCTGATCTGAAACCTCAAAAATCTTATTAGTTGTCAAATCGACGTCCATGGGGAACCGAGCGGCCAGCATGCTGAAAATTACGTTTACCAGCACCACGACCGCAACCAGCCCTATTGTCATTACAGTAGCAAGGGTGCCGTGTTTAAAACGCCGGTCCTTCAAAATATTTTTCATGATTCAATCTCCTTGATCTGATTTTTGGCAGCGGTAGTTCTCAGCTCCAGCGCTTCTTTTCCAGTACGCGGACTGTGAGGAAATTGAAAATCACCGCAATGCTGAGGAAGAAGAGCACATTCGCGAAGTCGAGGATTCCGCTGACAAAGTCCGTATACCGGGTCATAAAGGAGATTTTCAGAAGGATGTTCGAAATGAACTCCACAGGGATCAGCGTTGCAAAGCTGTCGATCATCATAATGAACATCATAACAGCAAAACTGCCGATCGCCGCGATCAGCTGGTTCTCCGTCAGAGCGGAAATAAACACACCAATTGCAATCAGTGCGGCTCCCAACAGAAGCGCGCCGAAAATGTTGCCGACTACGACCGACCATTCCGGCGTCTCAAAGGCCGCAAGAATGACCGAATAAACGACAGTGATTGCAAGAGCGATGCAGTAAATCAGGAAAGCTGCCAGAAACTTTCCGACGACCAGACTCCCCAGCTTAATCGGGGAGGTCAACAGCAGCTGATCGGTCTTCTGCTTCTTTTCTTCGCTCATCGAACGCATGGTAAGAAGGGGAATAATGAACATGAGAACGGTAAAAAGGCCGCTGAAAACATTGGTGATATCTGTGCTGTTGTAAGCAAGGACATTTGCAAAAAACATCCCTGAGAAGAAGTAGAACACCGCCAGGAAGATATACCCGATCGGGGAAGTAAAGTAATTGGACATTTCGCGTCTGAGTACTGCAAGCATCAGTTGACACCTCCATCAGTTTTATTGGAGCCTTCCGCAGTGAGCTGAAGGAAGATGTCCTCCAAGGTCAGTTCGGTGGTTTTCAGCCCCAGCAGGGGATATTTACGGTCCGCCAGGC
>CAKXAF010000256.1 GCA_934869045.1 uncultured Nitrososphaerota archaeon
GATAGGGGGTGGCGTCGAACTCACTGGTGGAGTGGGAAACCTGGCTATAGCCTACAAACTGACCGTTGAGCCAGACATAGAAGCAGGAGTCCACGCCCTCGAAATTCAGAAAATATTCTCCCTCCGGCTCCTCCAGCTCAAAATCCCGGACATAGGCGCCGCAGGGGTTCTCAAGGGGGACATAGGGCGGGTCATAGGGGAAGGGAAAATTCACGTTGGTGTACTGGTGGCGGTCATGGCCGTGGTTCTGCCAGACGGAAGGCACCGGGATCTTTTCAAATCCGCAGCGGCAGAAGCCGTCCTTCCAAAATTCTTCGGACAGGGCCCGGACATTTTCATAGTAGCGGAAATCCCACTCCCCGCTGAGCAGGAGGAAGCGGTCGGACTGCTCCCGGCAGCAGACCGGTCCATGACCTTCCGAAACCGGGATGTAGTACGCGCGGTTTTCCATGGTGTTCAGATGGAGCACCTGGAGGTTCTCAAAGAAGTTTTCGACGAGCATGCGGTTCACCTCATTGACTGTTTCACAGAGTGTCACATTTTCTCACGATTCCTCACGATTTTTCAAGAAAAATCAAGGAATCCTCCCCTCCATTATACGGGAATCCGTCAGGAGATACAATGGAGAAGATGGTCGGGAATATGCACAAAACTGACGTATCCAGCTGGACAAATCCTGACCGGTGAGGTACAATAAAGACAGGAAAATCCGCAGAAGGAAAGGAAGGCTTTTATGTTTCAGATGACGGGCTATCTGGCAGGGCAGGATGATGATATTGTCAGCCCGGAACAGGACTTTCTGGTGACAGGCTGCGGTCATTACCGCCTGATGCAGCGGCCGTTGTTCCAGACGGTCCGCCCGGAAGGAAGGGCGGATTACCAGCTGCTTTACGTAGCGGGGGGCGCCGGCATTTTCGTCCTGGACGGCCGGGAAACCCGCGTGGAGGAGGGCGGGGCGGTCCTCTACCGGCCTGGCACGGCGCAGAACTACTCCTATGCCCTGACGGACAGCCCGGATATTTATTGGATGCACTTTACCGGCCGGGGCGTGGAACGGATCCTGAGCGAAGCCGGGATGGCCGGCCCCCTTTTCCGAACGGGGCCAAGGGCTGCGTATCCGGCCCTTTTCGATCGGATTATCCGGGAATTGCAGTTGAAGCGGCTGGGCTTTTCGGCGATCTGTTCCGGTATCGGGATGGAGCTGATCGCCCGGATCGGCCGGGGCTGTGCAGACGCCGGGGACAGCCCTGACGGGCGGATGGAGGAAATCCTCGCCTACTTTCACCAGAATTTTCAGCGGGAGATCGAGGTGCGGGAATGCGCCCGCCGCTTCAACATGAGCGAAAGCTGGCTTATCCGTTGCTTCCGGGAGCGCACCGGTATGACGCCTCAGAGATACTTGACGGATATCCGCCTGAACCAGGCCAAGGAGCTTTTGACCTCCTCATCGCTGAACGTGGGGGAAATCGCCGCTATCGTGGGGTATGAAAACGCCCTGTATTTCAGCCGGGTCTTCCGGAAGTACGCAGGCCTTTCCCCCAGCGCCTACCGGAGCCGGGAGGTCGCTGGAAATGAGCGGCAGGCGTGTGAACCGTAGTCCTGCCGTTCCATTAGACGGAAATGGGGTTTTGCTGTCAACAGAAGTTCTTGCAGAATGGATAAAAAGAGCTGGACTTACGCCGTCATATCCAGTATAATAGCTTCAAGGCCCTTTTCAGCGGAAAGGCAGGCCATTTATGCGTGTTAGGGAGACCGTCCTTCCCAAGGGCATTGCGGCAAAGAGGCCATATTTTACAGCGTCTGTCTTCTGCGGACAGGTGCGTATAAAATCCGGAAAAAAGGGGAGTCTGAATGGAGCGGGCAAGAATGGAGATTGCGTTGGGATGCCGGAAGGCGCCGCTGGTATTCAAAAACGCGGCGGTTGCCGATGTGTTTACTTTGCGCCTGCGGCGGGCGGATGTGGCGGTAGATGGAAACCGCATTGTCGGCGTGGGGAGCTATTCCGGTGAGCGAGAGGAGGACTTATCAGGAAAATATCTCCTCCCCGGATTTGTAGACGCACATATGCACTTTGAATCCTCTCTGGTATCTCCACGGCTCTTTTTGGAGAAAATTCTTCCCTGGGGGACGATTACTGTGATCGCCGATCCCCATGAAATCGTCAACGTGGCCGGAATCAGGGGCATGGAGTATATGATGCGGGAAACCAAAGGGATCCCGGCCCGGGTGCATTGGATGCTGCCTTCCTGCGTGCCGGCCAACGGGATGGAAACCAACGGCGCGGATTTCGGCGCGGCGGAGATGAGGCGTCTTGCCCGGAAGGAGGCGCCGTTTGGGCTGGGGGAAGTGATGGATGTCGGGGCGGTGCTCTCAGGGGATCCGCAGATGGCGGAGAAACTGGGGATGTTCCGCCGCATCGACGGTCACGCGCCGGGGCTCTCCGGGAAAGCTCTGGGGGCCTACCGCCTGGCGGGAGTTTCCACCGACCACGAGTGCAGCACCTTTGCAGAGGCGCTGGAACGTCTGGAGCAGGGCTTTATCGTTCAGATCCGGCAGGGGACGGCGGCGAAGAACCTGCGGGAAATTGTCTCCGGAATTGTTCGGGAGGGAATCCCTACGGACCGGTTCGTTTTCTGCACGGACGATAAGCATCTGGACGACGTCCGGCGGGAGGGGCACATCAGCTTCTGCGTCAAAATGGCTATGGAACTGGGAATCCCGCCGGTGGAGGCGATCCGGATGGCGACGCTGAATCCGGCGCAGGCTTACGGCCTGGAGGGGCAGGGGGCCATTGCGCCCGGGTATCTGGCGGATCTGCTGGTTCTCGACAGTCTGGACGCCATGCGGCCGGTCCAGGTCTATCTGGGCGGAAAGCTGGTATGCCGGGAAGGAGGGAATCTGGCGCTGCCGGTTCACGGCTGCGGGCAGGCGCTGAAGCATACGGTGAAGCTCCCCCCACTGGGGCCGGAGCGGCTGCGGCTGCCGGTGCATCCGGAGTATCCGGTGATCGGGATCGTGCCGGGAGAAATCACGACCCGGAAGCTGCTGCGGGATCCGCCGGAAAAGGACGGTTTTTTTGTGCCGGGGGATGGGCTGCTCAAGATCGCCGTAGTCGAACGCCACGGGCGCAACGGCCGTGTGGCGGTGGGCATTGTAGAGGGAATCGGGCTCCAGGGCGGGGCCATCGGTTCCACCATCGCCCACGATTCCCACAACCTGATTCTGGTGGGGGACAGCGACGAAGACATGCTGGCGGCGGCCCGGGAATTACAGCGCTGCCAGGGCGGGTACACCCTGGTCTCCGGCGGGAAGCCGCTGATGACCCAGGCGCTGCCCATCGGCGGGCTGTTCACCGACGACCGGAAGCAGGACGTGGAGAAAAACGTCGCCCGGATGAAGGAGCTGGCCCGGGAGATGGGGGTCCGGCCGGACATCGACCCCTTTATGACGCTGAGCTTCCTTTCGCTGCCGGTGATTCCGGAGCTGCGGATCATCGACGCCGGGGTGTATGATGTGTCATCAGGGGAGCTTCTCTGATCAAAGCGCAGTCCCGTCTTTATTGCCAATCGGGTTTTTGGACAGGCCTTTTAAAAAAGCTTACGGGCGCCTTTTGAAAAGGGCGTCCGTAAGCTTTTCTTTTTTGTGGGGGATCCTTTTATTCTGCCGGCGGCTGGGGCAGCTCGATATCCAGCTGCTCCGCCAGGAAGTCAAGCTTTTTCTGCTCCTCGGCCTTGATTTTGGTGGTCGCAGAAAGATACATGGCAAACACCAGCGTCACCGCGCAGCAAAAAACCGTCAAAGTGACCGTCACCGGGTTAAACCAGCCTCGGCTTTCCCTGGGACTGTTCATAATGGCGAAAAAGCCGGTTCGGCTCAGGGCTTTCCGCAGGGCGAGACACAGCGGTACAGAGATGGCTACGGCCGCTACGGCGTTGACAAAGGAAGTCGCGATCTTCGGGACCACTGCAATCAGAGCGGCCTGGGGCGCGGTCCCTACCAGCCGGAGGGTGACATAGGATTT
>CAKXAF010000257.1 GCA_934869045.1 uncultured Nitrososphaerota archaeon
GCTCTTCCGCAGAAGCAGCCTCCGTAATGCCATTGCCTGAAAGCACCAGGCCGGGAGGCTGCTCCGTCTGTCCCTGACGGAACACATATGGCAGCACAGCCGCCCCCGCCAGCAGAACCACGAGGCTGGCGGCAAGCGCCCCGAATTTTTTGAAGGCGGAAAAACTCATGACTCTGTTAGCCTTTTCAAAATCAACCGTTTCCAAACGGTTCAGGATCCGCTCCTGCATTTCCTCCGTCACTTCGATCCGATCCATGATCTCCTCATAGTCAGTCAAAATCATACGCCTCCTTCAACAGAGCCTTCCGCCTTGTTCGGCCGCGGTGGAGATCCGAGCGCACCGTCGCTTCGCTGCGCTTGAGGATTCCGGCAATCTGAGCCGTGCTGTATCCCTCATAATAAAACAGGTGGACGGCTTCTCTGTATTTTTCCGGCAAAGCCTTCACGGCCTCCCAGACAAAGGACAGGTCCTCCCGCTCCTCTGCCGCCAGAGTCTCGCTGAGCTCGTCGGCATGCCTCACCCGGTTGTATTTGATCCGGTTTTTGCTCAGATTTCCTGTCACTCGCATAAGCCACGCCTTTTCATGAGCGCCGCTTTCAAAAGCCGGAGGGTTTTGCAGAAAACGGATCAGCGTTTCCTGCAGCACCCCTTCGGCATCGGCGGAATTATGAAGATAGGAATAAGCAAGGCGCAGAATACTGTTTCCATAGTTCTTCAGGATTCTCTCCGCCTGACGGTTCATCTCCTCCCGGCTGGCAGTCCGGCTGAGAGAGGCTTCGTTTCCAGTGCCAGATACGGCAGCGAAGAACAGGTCCTCCCACAACCTGCGGATGGAAAAGGCAAGCTGCACCGTCAGCTCCTCCAACCCCGCAAAAACCGTTTTTCGATAAAGGCTGCCTTCCAACACCGATTCCTCCCCTCCGGCGCTTCGCGGCCCAACTCACTGAATGGACTGAATCAGCTCTGCCGCGCTTTCGCTGCTCACTCCAGCCTGGATGCTTACAGAATAAGTATAATCGCCGCTGACCCAGCTTGCAAGTTTTACTTTTCCGTCCTCACCCTTCATAGTAACTTCCCGCCCGTCCACTGTGGTATTGAAAACCTCAGCATAAGCGGTATAATCTCCGCTGGCATCCTCGCTGCCAGCAGCTTTCCGGATGCGGATTTCCCCGTTATCGTTGGTAAAGATGATCTCAATCATGCTGTCCTTCATTGCACGGAAATTGGGAGCGTCATAGCCGTCCACCTCATCGGGAACCGTGATTTCAAAGCCAGCTAGCTCGACCGCTTCGTCCAAACTTTTACAGTCGGTAAAGGGATTGGCGATTTGGACGTTCCCCGTAAGTCCTCCAGAGGAGGGAGTGCTCTTCGTGCCGTTTCCACAGGAGGCGAAAGGCAGAGCCATCACGGCGCAGAGTGCGATCGCAATCAATTTTTTCATCAGTCATTTTCCTTTCTGGTTGAAAATTTTTTTGACCCTTTTTTGGGGGTTCTGACTGATATACAACGGACAGCTTCAGAATGTTGCAATTTTTTGAAAAATTTGTATCCCCAAAAGGTGCCTGAATTTTTTCAGGAGTCGCAGGGACATCCGCGGGCGGCCTTTTTGGATATTGACGGAGCCTGGATGCATAGCGTTCGGTTTCGCACTCTGCAATGCGTGAGGAAGGACGCCGCCCTTCCCCCTCTTTTTGAAAAGGGCAGGCGAAAACTTTACTTTCCACCAAACAAAAACCCGCCGGGAAGACCGAAGTCTTTCCGGCGGGTTTTTGCATTTTGGACTATTTGATCAGACTTTTCAGATGCTTGGGATTGTGCTTGTTCAGAGAAGCAGTGTTCTCCTCAGTCGAAACGGCTCCCGCCCATTCGGAGACAAGGCTGCTGAATTCCTCGCCCTTAAGGTTCTGCAGCACCGTGGACTGGTACTTTTCAAAGGTATCGCCGGACAACGGATCCTGGATCAGATACACATAAGCATTTTTGTCGTCCGTGACCATGCCGGAATCCCCAGCCTTGCCCTTCACGATAGCGCTTCCCGCAGTCGTAAGGCTCTCGCTTTCCCGGAGGAAAACCGTAGAGCTGTCGGTCTCATCGTCCGCCTCGGTCTCATTGTACTGTGCCTTTACCTTTTCGATATCTTCGCCGCCGGCGACCCGGTCTGCCAGCTTCTGGGCTTCCTCCTTTTTCGCCGTGAGGGCGTCGCCGGTCAGAGCCTCCCCGTTCTCATCCAGCAGGGAAACCGTAATATAGGTGCCCTTGGCATAGTCGTTCTGGAAAATCGTCTTTAGCTCCGACTCCGGGACTTCCTTTTCGCCGCCTTCCCCATAGATCGCTTCAAAGATCTTGCTCCGCTTACTGGAGTTGGCAAATATCTTGGTGAAGGATTCCTTCCCGCAGCCAGCTTCTGTATACGTCTCGCTCATGCCCAGAGTCGTCCAGTAAAATTCAATGTTGGCTTCCAGACTTGCCTGTTCCTCCTCGGTAAAGGAAAGGCCCATCTCCGTAAATTTTTGCTCCACAGCTAAATACTCCCGGGAAAGCTGCGCCGCCTTTTTCTTGAGCCATTGGACGCTGTCCTCATTTTCCAGGTCCTGGGCAAACGGGCTCTTGGTGCTGTCGTATCCTTCGAGAGAATAGGCGGAATTGAGCGCGTCAATGGAAAGCCCTACATACATACCGGAGGTTACAACGCTGTCCCCGCTGCGGTAAGCCCAGGTGGTATCTCCTCCGCAGGCCGTCATGGAGCCCGCCAGCAGCAGCGCCAGCGCGCCGGAAGCTATTTTCTTCATCCACTTCATGTGTTTCTCATTCCTTTTTCAATGGTTCCGCTCACGCGGGATTCCGTCTGCCTGCGCCGTCCAGCGCAATGCATACAAGCATTATTATACATGATTTTTCCCGGAATGTCCAGACTAAGCCCCAAAAAAGTCTGCTCTGGCAGAAAATTTAAAAATCGGTGTCTTTTTTCACCAGTCCGCCTCTTTTTCCTCCAATCTGCATCCTGGGAACCGCCGCACACCACGCCGCATAGTGTAATAACAGCTGATCCTGCACCAGCCGGGCAGCAAATCGCATCCAAAAAGGAGAATCCGCCATGTCACAGAAAACACTCCCTTTGAGCGGCGTCAAAGTGGGGGAACAAGTCACCGTCGCCCGTCTGGGCGCCACCGGCTCCATGCGCCGCCGACTGCTGGATATCGGCCTGATTGAAGGCACTCGTGTGGAATGCCTTCATCGCAGCCCCTCCGGTGATCCTGCCGCCTATGCGATCCGGGGCGCCGTCATCGCGCTGCGGGACTGCGACAGCGCCAGCGTTTCCGTCACCCCAATTTCCTGATGGACAGTCTGGAGGCTCTATGTGGGATCGCAGCCGGTGGGGCCTCCAGGCAATCCTGCAATTTTTTGAGGAAAGGTTGTCGAGCCTATGGAAAATCTCCTCCCCCTACAGTCCGCTGCGGACTTTCTTCCCGAGCTTGACCGTTCCAAGCCGGTCATCGCTCTTGCCGGCAATCCCAACGTCGGAAAAAGCACCGTCTTCAACGCCCTGACCGGCCTGAAGCAGCACACCGGAAACTGGGCAGGCAAAACCGTCACCAACGCCAGCGGGCGCTGTACATATGGCGGCTTTGACTGCACGCTGGTGGATATCCCCGGCACGTATTCCCTCCTGGCTCAATCGGCGGAAGAGGAGGCTGCAAGGGACTTCATCTGCTTCGGCGAACCAGATGCGGTGATCGTCGTCTGTGATGCCACGACCCTGGAACGGAACCTGAACCTGGTCCTTCAGACTCTGGAAATCACCGGCAGGACCGTTGTCTGCGTCAACCTGATGGACGAGGCAAAAAAGAAAGGCGTCCGGGTGGATCTGAAAAAAATATCCAGTGAACTGGGGGTCCCAGTTGTAGGGACCAGCGCCCGCAGCGCCCGGGGACTGGACGGGATGATGGAAGCCGTACAGGCGGCAATCGCCGGAGAGGCGGCCCCTCTGCGCATCCGATACCTGCC
>CAKXAF010000258.1:0-248 GCA_934869045.1 uncultured Nitrososphaerota archaeon
GCAGACCGGTTATGTCCTCTCAGTAGCCTATGGAAGGTTCTATGATATGGAGGATGTTGATCTGTTCAGCGTTCGTTCGGATTTTATCACGACGGCCATGGTCCGTGAGCTTCATAACCGCGGAAAACGGATCTATGCCTGGACGGTCAATGACAGTGATCGTCTGGAGAAACTCAATGAAATGCGGGTGGACGACTTGATCACCGATGACCCAAAAACAGCCCGGGCGGTGGTGTCTGCGGAAAATA
>CAKXAF010000258.1:258-1828 GCA_934869045.1 uncultured Nitrososphaerota archaeon
CTTTTCTACAGCGGCTAAAACCTTCTGGAAGGCAGCCTTTGGAAAATAGTCGATGAAAAACGGACGATACCATAATTGGGACCGTCCGTTTTTCTTATTCCTCTGCCTGCCGGAAGCTGTAGATGTGGCTATCGCCGTCCTTCCAGTGAGCGGTAAGATTCATCCCCGCGTTCATCAGAGTGTCGCCGGAATAAATCCGTCCCGATTCCAGCTCCCGGTAACGCTTGTTGGGATCCAGCCCCTTTAATCGGACAAAGCTGGTGAAGTTCACCCGGCACCGAGGCACGACAAAGGTCAGCAATGCCTCCTTCTTGTCGGCGGAGACCTATTCCCATGCGCAGAAGGTCTCGTTTTCAAAGGGGCTGACCAGCCGGTACAGATCCCCGTTCTGAATAATGTCGTAGTAAGCGTGGTATTGCGCCACTTGCCGCCGGACCAGAGCGCGCTCTTCGTCGGTGAGCTTCGTCAGGTCCAGTTCATATCCAAAGGCGCCGGCCATGGCCACGTTGCCCCGGGTCTCAAAGCTGGTGCTCCGGCTGGTCTGGTGATTGGGAGAGGCGGAAACATGGGCACTGATGGAGGAAGCCGGATAGACCATGGAGGTTCCGTATTGGATGCGGCACCGTTCGATGGCGTCGGAGTCGTCGCTGGTCCAGATCTGGGGGGAGTAGTAGAGCATTGCCGGGTCAAAGCGTCCGCCGCCGCCGGAGCAGCCTTCGAAAAGGACGTGGGGGAAGGCGGAGGTCAGCTGTTCCAGCAGCTCGTAAAGTCCCAGGACGTACCGGTGGAAAACTTCCTGCTGCCGGGCGGCAGGGAGAAGCGCGCTGCCCGCTTCGGTGAGATTGCGGTTAAAATCCCACTTCACATAGACGATATTGGCACTCGACAGGATCCCGGAAATTGCGTCAAAGAGGTACTGCCGCACGTCTGCCCGGCTCATGTCCAGCACATATTGGTGCCGGGCGATAGACATTTGACGGCCGGGGGCCCGCAGGCACCAGTCCGGATGGGCGCGGAACAGGTCGGAGTCGGCGGAGATCATCTCCGGCTCAAACCAGATGCCGAACTGAACGCCCAACTGGTTGACCCGGTCTACGAGGAATTTCAGGCCGCCCTTGAGCTTGTTTTCATTAACATACCAGTCCCCCAGGGAGGAACGGTCATCGTCCCGCCTGCCAAACCAGCCGTCATCCATGACCAGCATTTCGATACCCAGATCCGCGGCGTCTTTGGCGATGGCGCAGAGCTTTTCGTCGTCGAATCCGAAATAGGTGGCCTCCCAGTTGTTGACCAGAATGGGACGTTTTTTCTCCTTCCATTCCCCGCGGCAGAGATTGTAGCGGTAGAGCTTGTGGAAGGTCCGGGACATGGCGCCGATGCCCTCGCCAGAGTAGACCAGCACCGCTTCCGGCGTGGTGAAGGCCTCGCCGGGCGCCAGATTCCAGCGGAAATCCGTGGGATGGATGCCCATAACGATCCGGGCGGAGCGATAGGGGTCGCATTCGGTCTCAATGGAAAAATTTCCGCTGTAAATCAGGCTGAAGCCATAGGCCTCTCCATGATCCTCATC
>CAKXAF010000258.1:1838-2706 GCA_934869045.1 uncultured Nitrososphaerota archaeon
GTGGGAAACTAGGGCCGCAAAGGGGTTATGGTTGTGGCTGGAAGAACCGCGGAGACTGGACACCGTGCGGATATCGTGGCTCAGCGGCTCCCGGGAAATCCACCGCTCCTGGGCTCATTTTCCGTACAGATGAATGAGGTCGTAGTCCATGGTGGGGAAATCCAGGGCAGCACTGGCCGCTTTTTCAATGGAAAAGGGAGCGGCGCCGGCATTTTTGATCACCGCCGCCCGGGTAATTACGTTCCGGTCAGCGAAAACGCCGTAGAGCAGATGCACCTCTGCCCCGGTCAAGTCATCGGTCAGGGTAACGTCCAGGGTTTCCACCTGTTCCGAATCGTCCGCATATACAGCTGGAAGCCCTTCCAGTGTGTATTTTCCGGGCCGGATCTCGTGGGAGCGGTAGCGGAGTACTGTAGACGCGCAGCCATTTTCCCCTTGGATCGCAGCCGCCGCCGTGCGGAAGTCTCCGGATCCGTAGGCCGGGTATTCCAACGGCTCGTTGTCGAGGGAGAAGCCGCTGGAGGGGTCGCCGGGAGGATTCGGACAGAAGGAGCCCGCGTTAAAGGGCAGCGTCAAGTAGGAGAGGTTGGTATCCGAGATCTTTGCACCGTAATACAAATGGAGCAGGAACCCGTGAGAATCCACACAGAGTACATAGCTGGAAGTCCCGGCGTCAAGCCGGAAAGCACGATTTTCCGCATCGAAAAGAATCGGCATGGCAGACATCCTTTCAACAGTCACAGTTTTGATAGAAAAATTATTTTATATTTTATCATATTTTCCGCCCTTCCGCAACCAGCGGCAGGAATTCTCCATATACCTGCAGGAGAATTCCATATACAACCAGAAAGCTCCACTGCAAATCCGG
>CAKXAF010000258.1:2716-4005 GCA_934869045.1 uncultured Nitrososphaerota archaeon
TCCGGACAGTATTTTTTCCAACAGCCGACCTTTCAGGCAGCCGTCAAATGCGCTATAATGGAAAAGAGAAAGGGGAGAGAGGATGCACAGATCAGACTATTATCTCGCCGTTGACATCGGCGCGTCCAGCGGCCGGCATATCTTGGGCCATACAGGCGAGGATGGCCGCATCGTTTTGGAGGAGATCTACCGCTTCGACAACGGTATCACGACCCGAAACGGCCATCTCTGCTGGGAGCTGGACCGGCTCTTTTCCGAGATCCTTCAGGGCATGAAACGGTGTGCGGAGCTGGAAAAAATTCCTGCGGCCATGGGCGTTGACACCTGGGGTGTGGATTTTGTCCTTTTGGATAAAAATGGAGGGCTTTTGGGTGACGCTGTCGCCTACCGGGATTCCCGCACCGCCGGAATGGACGCTGCAGCGTCAGCCATCATTCCTCCGCAAGAGCTGTATGCCTGCACCGGTATTCAAAAGCAGAGCTTCAACACCATCTACCAGCTTCTGGCGCTGAAAAAGGAGTCCCCGGAGCTGCTGGCCCGGGGGGAGCGGCTGCTGATGATTCCGGAATACTTCCACTGGCGGCTGACCGGAAAGGCTGTCAGTGAGTACACCAATGCCACGACCACTCAGTTAGTCAATGCGGCGGAGAAAACCTGGGACAGAGGCCTGCTGGATCGGCTGGGCTTGCCCCGAAGGATTTTCGGGGAGCTGGCCTTTCCGGGAACGGAGGTGGGCGCGCTGCTGCCGGAGATCGCAGCGGAAGCCGGTTTCACCTGCAAAGTCGTCCTGCCCGGAACCCACGACACCGCCTCCGCAGTACTTGCAGTGCCGATGACGGCGGAAAACGCCGCCTATATCAGCTCCGGCACTTGGTCCCTCATCGGCCTGGAACGTACGGAGCCGGATTGCTCTGAGGAGAGCCGTCGCCGCAATTTCACCAACGAGGGCGGCTACGGCGGGCGGTTCCGCTATCTGAAAAACATCATGGGCCTGTGGATGATCCAGTCTGTCCGCCGGGAGCTGAAAGCTGCCGGACAGGCGGTGAGCTTCGACGATCTTTGTGAAATGGCCATAAAAGCAGTGGATTTTTCCTCACGGGTAGATTTTTCCGACGAGTGCTTTCTGGCTCCGGAGAATATGCAGAGAGCTGTGGACGATTTCTGCGCCCGAACCGGTCAGCGGGTTCCCGCTTCTATTGAGGAGCGGATGGCCTGCATTTACCGCAGCCTGGCCGCCGGGTACCGCCGGGCAGTGGAGGAGTTGGAAACATTGACCGGGAAGCCGGTGC
>CAKXAF010000259.1 GCA_934869045.1 uncultured Nitrososphaerota archaeon
AAATATTTTCTCGTATTGTGCCATATGGTAAGGAAAATAGGGCAGACTCAAACCTTCGCTGAAACCGTGCGGGAAACGAACAGGAAACAGGCAAAACTTTGGTTGAAATCACGAAAATTTTCGATTGACGAAATTCGGATGCTGGGATACAATGAAGATAAAAATGGCGGAAAATGCC
The DNA here is from genome assembly GCA_934869045.1 of uncultured Nitrososphaerota archaeon. Taxonomy (GTDB): domain Bacteria; phylum Bacillota; class Clostridia; order Oscillospirales; family Ruminococcaceae; genus Merdivicinus. The sequence goes on from CAKXAF010000259.1 coordinate 179, forward strand.
GGAAAATTGGCTTTCGTAAGGATTGCCGGCTTGGAGCAGGGTGAGGTGTATGGGAGAAAAACTGCAGGTGGACGGAATGTACAGCAGAGTCGTGAATTTCGCGATGCAGCAGAACTATGTTCCCGTTATTCGAAAACTTACCCTAAAAAATGTGAGCGGAGAGATGCTGAACGAATTGACGGTTTCCGTCAGGGTTTCTCCGGCTTTTGCCGCGCCTTGGGAGCGGCATGTACCGCAGATCCCGGAAGGCGAGACAGCAGATCTGGGCGCTGTGCCGCTGCTGCTTCTGCCGGAGTACCTGTATGCCCTGACTGAACGGGTGGCGGGGACCATGACCATAACTGTCATCGACAGGGATGGCGAGGTGCTGGAGGAGGTCCTGCAAAGTCTGGATATTCTGGCTTATGACGAATGGAGCGGCCTGCTGGTGATGCCTGAGATCATCACGGCCTTTATAACCCCCAATTATCCAAAGGTTGCCCAGACGATACACAATGCCTCCAAGCTGCTGGAGCAGTGGACTGGTTCTCCGTCCTTTACGGGGTATCAGAGCAAGAACCCCCACGCGGTGCGGCTGCAGATGGCAGCCCTCTACGGTGCGCTGCAGCAGGAAAATATTGTCTATCGTTCCCTGCCTGCCAGCTTTGAGGCGGTGGGTCAGCGAATTTGTATGTGTGACAGCATTTTTTCCCAAAAACTGGGCAACTGCATTGATCTGACGCTGCTCTACTGCGCCTGTTTGGAAGGGGTGGGGCTGAACCCGTTGGTTGTCTTTGAGAAGGGGCACGCCTACAGCGGCTGCTGGCTGGAGGAGGAGAGCTTCCCGGAGTGCATCCAGGATGATGTATCGGTGTTGACCAAGCGGACGGCGGAGGGTATCAACGAAATCGCCTTGGTAGAGACGACCTGCCTTGCGGCGGGGAAAAACATGGATTTTGACGCGGCGGAGCGTCTGGCCGAACGGCGGATTGCGGGGGCCAGCGACTTTCAGTTTTTGGTAGACGTAAAACGCTCAAGAGGCAGCGGAATCCGGCCGCTGCCGCTGCGGAAAACCACAGTGGACGGTTTCCTTCCCTATGAGGAAACCCGGGAGGAAGTGACCGCCGCCCCAGAAGCCAGGGAGCTGGCCCGGAAAGTTCAGGATGTGGGTTCCCTGCCAGTGACCCGGCAGCAGATTTGGGAGCGGAAGCTCCTGGATCTCAGTCTGCGGAATATGCTGATCAATTTTCGGGTGACGCGGAGCACCCTGCAGCTGATGGTGCAGGATTTTTCCGCTCTGGAGGATGCCCTTTCTTCCGGGGCGGAATTTCAGATTTTTGGCCGTCCGGAGGACTGGGAGGATAATCTGAGGGACAGCCGGATCTATGAAACGGAAAACCAGACCTCTGTGACGGAGATGCTGGTGCGCTCGGAGTTCGAGAGCCGCCGTATCCGGGCCTATGTCAGCGAACAGGAAGTGGCGCCCGCCATGACTTCTCTCTGCCGGCAGGCGAGGATCAGTCTGGAGGAAAACGGCTCCAATACCCTGTATCTGGCGCTGGGATTCCTCAAATGGTATGAATCCGACGTCAGTGAGAAGGCGCGGTATGCGCCGCTGGCGCTGTTTCCCATCGACATCATCCGGAAATCGGCTCAGAGAGGCTATGTGATCCGTCTGCGGGAGGAAGAACCGCAGATGAATATCACGCTGCTGGAGATGCTCCGGCAGGATTTCGGGCTGGCAATTGGAGGGTTGGACCCGCTGCCCCGGGATGATCAGGGCGTCGACCTCAAGGCGGTCTTTTCGGTGATGCGCCAGGCAGTCCTTTCCCGGCCCCGCTGGGACGTGGAACAGATGGCTTTCATCGGGCTGTTCTCATTCAGCCAGTTTATCATGTGGAGCGACATCCGCAACCGCGCCGAGGATCTGAAGCGGAGTAAAATTGTCCGCAGCCTGATGTCCGGGAAAATGGAATGGACGCCTTCTGCGGATTTTCCGGTTCCGGAAAAGCTGGATGAGGAGTATCTCCCCGGGGATATTGCGGTCCCCATCGCCGCGGATGCGTCCCAGCTGTCTGCGATCTGCGCCGCTGGGAAGGGGAAGAGCTTCATCCTTCACGGCCCGCCCGGAACCGGAAAGTCCCAGACGATTACCAATATCATTGCCAACGCACTCTACCAGGGGAAATCCGTGCTGTTTATCGCGGAGAAGATGGCGGCGCTTTCTGTGGTGCAGAAGCGGCTGGAGAAGATCGGTCTGGGGCCGTTTTCCCTGGAACTGCATTCCAATAAGGCCAAGAAGCGGGATGTTCTGACCCAGCTGCAGCAGGCCCTGGAGATTGGCCATATCCGGCCGGTGGAGGACTATGAACAGCAGGCGGAGCGCCTACACCACCAGCGCACAGAACTCAATGAATACGTGCAGGCCCTGCACCGAAAACAGCCCTTCGGTTTTTCTGCCTATGAAGCGGTTTCCCGGTACGAGGCTTATAAAACTGCGCCTGCTGACATCTGCTTTCTTCCGGAGGATATTGCGGCGCTGACGCCGGAGCGGCTGACCCAATGGGACGATCTGATTGGGGAACTGGCGGCGGCAGAGAGGGCCTGCGGCGGTTCTTGCGGTCACCCGCTGCAGGAGATGGCCATTTCCGCATACAGCCCGGCGCTGAAGAGCGTTTTGACGTCCCGTCTTTCTGCTTACGGGAAGGCGTTGGAAGAACTTCGTGCGCGGATGCGGGAATTCGCGGGGAGCGTGGGCCTGCCCAGAGAGGACGGATCCAAGGAATACCTGCAGGCAGTGGTGGAACTGGCGAAATTTTGCCGGGACTGCGAGCCGATCCCGGAGGCGCTGACGGCCGCCAAGGAGCTGGAAAAACAAAGCGGTCATCTGCAGGCCCTCTGCGCCGCAGGGAGAAATCGGGATGCGGCGCGGGATTCCCTGCTGGAAGCGTACAGCCGCAGCATTTTGACTTTCGATGAAGCCGGCGCCAGAGTCGTCTGGGAGGAGGCCTCCCAGAGCTGGCTGCTTCCCCGGCTTTCCGGCCAGGGAAAGGTGCTGAAAGCGCTGCGCGGGATGGCAAAGCACCCCAAATCTGTTACAAAACTGGTCGTAACGGAACATCTGGAGACAATTGCCGCCTATAAGGAAAGCGCGGATGAGGTTCAGAGGCTGGAGGACGGCCTGGGTTCACTGTTCGGGAATCTCTGGAGTGGAGGCGAACCGGATTGGGCGGCGCTGGAAGCGGCGTTCCTTTCCGCATGCGCCCTCCAGCGGCAGCTGGACTCTCTGACAGAAACAGAGGAGGAGCGGGGCAAGGCGCAGGCCGCTCTGGCGCGGGCCTGCGGGGATCCGGCGGCATACCGCAAACGGATGGGCGGTTCTTTGAAGGGACTGCTGGTGTGCTGGGAGGAAACCGTTCAGCTCGAGACGGAGCTGGCGGAGCTATGCGGCGCTTCCTATGCCGACAATGGGAGACGCCTGGAGGAAATGACAGAGCGCCAGCAGCGTTGGAGCAGCCACATGGAGATGCTTCGGGATTGGTGCAACTGGGTGGCGGTCCGGCGCCGTGCCGCTGCGGCAGGGCTGGGCGCTGCCGCAGGGGCTTGCCAGACCGGCGCAGTTACGGCTTCTGAATTGGAGAAAGCATACTTCCGGGGCCTGTACAGCGCCTGCGCGGACTGGAGCATTGAGTCCGAACCAGCCTTGGCTTCCTTTCACGGTGCGATGTTTGACAATAAAATTCAGAAATTCCGCCGGACCTGCAAGGAGTTTGAGCAGCTGACCCGGACGGAGCTGGTGGCGAAGCTGTCCGCCCGGATTCCGGCGCCTTCCGCCGGAGCG
>CAKXAF010000260.1 GCA_934869045.1 uncultured Nitrososphaerota archaeon
GGTATATGCTTTGAGATTTTCGGCGGTTTCCAGGTAACTGTCCAACGGAAGAAACACGCCGTTGCGCACTGCGTCCACATAAACGGTATCCGTCGCGCTGGGGAAGAGGACCAGTTCCGGATACTCGCCGCTTACCAGCATCATCTGCAGACTCTCGGTGTAGCTGGTGGAGGGCGGAAGCTCCACATTGATCTTCAAATTGAGCGTGTCCTCCAGGCCCTTGATATAGGCCCTGTCGTTGTCCGTCATTTCAGCGGTAAGATTTCCCATCATGGTAAATTCGTACAATTCCTTGTCTTCCACCGCCTGCGGCCGCCCTCCGCCGCTCACGGAGCTTTCTTCCGCACCGAAGGCACTGCCGGAGTTTCCGGAGGGACTCCCGTTATTTCCGCATGCGGACAAGGACAGGAGCATGGACAACAAAATGGACAGAGATACGATTCGCTTGGTTTTCATAAGAAGCCTCCTTTTATTTGTGCAAAGACCTACGTCCTTGAGCAACAATGGTTATTCCTTCACAGCGCCAAGCATAACGCCTTTGGTAAAATATTTCTGTAAAAAAGGATATACGCACATAATCGGAATCATTACAACGATGAGACAAGCATACCGCAGTGAAACGCTGGGGATATTGGCAAGGCTCATTTCCGCCATGTTTCCGTCCGCATTGAGCATGGCTGTGTTGGCTGCCATGATGATCTCCCGCAGCACCAGCTGCACCGGCCACTTGCTCTGACTCCGGGTATAGATCACCGCATTGAAATAGCTGTTCCAGTACCCGACCGCCGCAAACAAAGCGATGGTCGCCAGGATAGCAGTGGACAGAGGCAAAACGATCCGGACCAGGATATACGGCTCGCTGGCGCCGTCAACCCGGGCTGCCTCCAGCAGACTTTCGGGAAGTGTGCTGAAAAAGTTAATCATCAGGATCACATTGAAGGCGGAAAGAGCCCCCGGCAGGATCAGCGCAGTCAGCGTATCGTAGAGCCCCAACCCCTTGACCAAAAGAAAGCTGGGAACCAGACCGCCACTGAACATCATGGTAAAGACCACAACAGAGGTAAAAAACGCCTTTCCTTTCAGCCCGGGCCGGGACAGCGGATAGGCTGTCAGCACCGTAAAAAGCAGCGTCAGCAGCGTTCCGGCTACCGTGATGATGATGGTATTGAGATAGCTGCGCACGATGAGACTGCTCCCAAACACAGCTTTAAATGCGCGAAAATCAAAATCATAAGGAAAAATCATCCAGGGGGACTGCAGATAGGATGTATAAGAAGACATCGAAACCGCCACAACATTCAGCACCGGATACAGCATAGTCAGAGCGATCAGTGTGACCACCGCATACGCAACACCGTTTACCGCAAAATCGTCTGCGGCAAAACGCTTTTTGGCTGCCTTTCTTTCTACCATAATCCGCCGCCCCCTGCCTTTTTCGAGAAAATATTGGTCCCGTACAGCATGATGCATCCGATTACCGACTGGAAGATCCCTACTGCCGTTGCAAAGCTGAACCGCCCCTCCTTCAGTCCCACCTTGTAGGTGTAGGTTTCAAAGACCTCGGCTACTTCGTCCACCAGCGCGTTGGACAGCAGGTATACCTGCTCAAAACCATTGGAAAGGATGGACCCCATCCGCATGATCAGCATGACGATGATCGTCCCCATAATGCAGGGAAGCGTGATGTAACGAATTCTCTGCAGCCGGGTGGCGCCATCCATAATGGCGGCCTCATACAGGGTGGAATCAATGCCGGAGATGGCCGCCATGTACACAATGGTGCCCCAGCCGGCGCCCTTCCAGATGTCCGTTATCACCAGGATCGTGCGGAAATACTCCGGCTTTGTCAAAAAGGGCACTGCTTCACCGCCCATGGCCGTAATCGCATAATTGATGATGCCCGTGGTGGGTGAAAGCATATTGTACACCATTCCGACCACGACTACCCAGGAGATGAAATGCGGCAAATACAGGACCGTCTGCATAAAGCGCTTATACCGGATGCCGCGCATTTCATTGAGCATCAGCGCCAGAATGATCGGAAAAGGAAAGCCCCACAGCAGCCGGTAAAAGCTGATTAAGACTGAATTGCGGAACACGCGGTAAAAATCATCGGACTGGAAGAGATAGACAAAATGCTTCAGCCCGACCCAAGGACTTTCCGCAATTCCTTTTACCACGTTGAAGTCCTGAAAGGCGATGCAGATCCCTCCCATAGGAATATACTTGAAGATCAGAAGGAACAGCATCCCAGGGATCAAAAAAAGATAAAACCAATAATTCCTCTTGAGATACAAGAGTATCTTATTGGAGGCAGCCGGCCTGGAACGCACTCTGCTTTGGGCCTTTTGCATAAGCAACACCTCTTTCAATTATATACTATTCACGGGATTTATCTATAGTATATAATAAAAAGAGGCGTATTTAAATAGTTTTTATTTATCTTAATAGTATCGTTTCCTTAACGACTGCAATGGCTCGCTTATTCAGAAGGTCCTGCAGGATTAACATAAGGTAGGGTAAAATTAACCCGCAGCCCACCCAATTCGCTTTTTTCCAGGAACAACCGGTATCCTTCTCCGTAGATCAGCTGGATTCTTTGGGACAGATTGATCAGTCCAATATGCCGGTTGGTATACAGGTTTTCTTCCTCCTGAAGCTTATGAAACTGCTCGATTTTTTCTTCCGGCATACCCACACCGCTGTCCTCTACAACTACATCCATCCCCTCTTTTCCCGGCGAGATGTGAACCTCCACCCGCCCCTGTCCGCCCTGGGGACCCAATCCATGGCTGACGGCATTTTCCACCAGCGGTTGGATGCAGAGCCGCAGGACCGGCTGCGGCAGTAGTTCCTCCGGGCATTCGATCCGGCATTGAATCGATTCGCCGTAGCGAAGCTGTTCGATTTGAAAGAATTTCTGAACATAGTCGATCTCTGTCTGCAGCGAGACAAAATTATCGCTTTGCTCCATCCCGATCCGTGTCAACTCCGACAGGGTGACAATAGCCTGGCAGGTTTCGCTGTCCTCCCTGCCGGTTTCTGCGCAGGCCAGCCAGTTGATGGCCTGCAGAGCGTTGTACAAAAAATGCGGCGTCATCTGCTTTTGCAGCGCACGTGTCCGGGTGCTGCGCAGAGCCGCCACTTTTTTGACCATCTCCTCCTCCAACGTGATGTTCTGCTGAAAGGAGGCGAGGATCTTCAGAAGAAGGTACTTGACTTCTCCGCTGCTGTCATCCAGCTCCTGGAATTTGATGGGATTCTCCACAACATTAAGAATATCTGCAATCGGCCGGAAACTGCGTTTGGAAAGAATAAATGCCGCTGCAACGGCTACCACAACGCCCATGGCGATAAGCAGCAACAGATATCTGCGCAAAACCAGCATGGTATGGGTGTACGCGTCAAAAGGAATGATTTGGATGAAGTTCCATCCAGAAGAAGAGGAGGTGGTCCAACTGGCCCGAGTCTGCTGGCCGTTCAGAAGGATGGTTTTGGAACTGCCGTCGGAAAAGCTAAGTTCTTCCCCAAGACAGCTGGTCAGCTGCTGCCCCATCCACTCCATTTCTGAATCGATCATCACCGTATTTTCCGGATCCGTCACCAGAACCCGGGTGTCCTGACTGGCCTGTTCTCCCAGAAGATAGGACAGTAGTTGTTGCACATTCAGGTTAACGGCAATAAAGCTTCGCTCGCCGGGAGAAAGCGACAGCGGCTGGTAATAGGTCAAATGCCACTCCGGCCGGCCGTACAGGGTCTGCTTGACGCATCGGATTCGATATTCTTTTCGGCTGGAATACTGATTCAGCAGATCCTGATCCTCGTAATAGATGTACCTCTGCCCTCCGGACAGGGACGACAGCAGGTACTCGCTTTTGTCAAAAAAGAGAACCACTGTGTCGCCGTGTGAGACGCTTTTGCTTTTATTCATTGTTTCCTGCAGACGGCTGATTTTCATAAGATGCTGGTAGCTGCGGGGATCGAT
>CAKXAF010000261.1 GCA_934869045.1 uncultured Nitrososphaerota archaeon
TCCCCCAAAAGCCATGCGAAACCATCGAAGGGATACTTCTCCGCTTTTTCCGGAGGACTGCATCGCAATCAGGATCAGGCAGAGCAGAATCGCTGCAAAACCGATACCAGTTAAAAGCGTAAATTTCTTTGCTTCATCAAAAAGAAGCATTCCTATGATCAGGGGCCCAATCATTCCCATATTATTCATGGCGGTTGTCAACCCAATCGGACCGATTTTCAGACAGGAGGTGATCAGGACAAAAAATCCCACCGCATAGGCGATCCCTCCGAAAAAGCCAAGCAGCAAAATCTTGCCGTTTCCCCAGCTGCTTCCGTCTGCCAACAGATAGCCAACCGACAAAACCATTCCGCAAAAACAGGTCACCATTCCCAGCGTTTCCGGCCGGGCGCCTCTTTGTGTGGCAAACTTATTGATGGGCCACATCGCCGTCATAACCGCAACCAGTGCGATCAGCAATACCATGTTGATTCCCACATCTCTTCCCGCTTTCCAGGCGGCACGCAAACGTCAGCCTTTGACAGCTCCGAGCATCACGCCCTTGACAAAATATTTCTGAATAAATGGATAAATCGCCAATATTGGAGCGATCGCCACCACAATGGTGACATACCGCACCTGAACAGAGGCTACAGATTTTAACGCGGCGATTACGTTCACGCCCTTCATCAGGTCCGTGGAGAACTGCGCCAGAACGCGTCGAAGCAGCAGTTGCAGCGGCTGAAGATCCTCCCGGTTGATGTAAATCAGAGGCGTCATAAAATCATTCCAATGGCCGATGGCGTAGTACATCGTCACAACGGCCAGCGTCGGCTTGATAAGCGGGATTCCTATCTTCCACAGAATCCTCCAGTCGCTTGCGCCATCGATCTGTGCGCTTTCAATCAATTCGTTTGGCATTTCGGTAAACGCGGAACGGCAGAGCATCACATTCCACGTGCTGATCAATCCCGGAATAATCATGACCATGCGGGTGTTATACAACCCCAGCTGTACCATCAAAAGGTAAAACGGGATCATCCCGCCGCCAAAATACATGGTAAATGCGATGAAAAAGTTGAGTACCTTGCGTCCGGAAAAGCTGTAGCGCGAAAGCGGGTATGCGGCCAGAACCGTGAAGAGTATGTTGCATACGGTACCAACACCGGTATACCAGATGGTGTTGTAATAAGCCCGCCACAGCTTGGGCTGTCCCAGAACCTGCTTATAGCCGTCCAAAGTAAAGCCAACCGGCCAAATCCCGACCTCACCGCGGTTGACCGCTTTCAAATCGCTGAAGGAAACTGATATAACATACAGAAAGGGGAGTAAAGTGATAAAAAAGGCAACAACGATAATGAGTCCGACTAAGAGATAAAAAATACGGTCGGAAGCACAACTTTTTTTCATTTTCATCCGGCAGCCTCCTTACCACAGACCATAATTCGTGGCCTTTTTGGACGCCTTGTTGGCGATAAAGGTCAACACAAAGCCGATCAAAGACTGAAACAATCCCACAGCGGTGGAATAACTGTATTGATTGCTGATGATGCCCCGCTCATACACATATGTTGAAATGACGTCGGCGACCTCCTTGGTCAGGTTGTTGTAAAGAAGATAGATCTTCTGGAACCCGACGCCCAAAATACTGCCTAAGGAAAGCAGCAGCTGCATCATGATCAGCGGAAGCAGGCCGGGGAGCGTGATATACCAGATCTCCTTGAACTTCGTGATGCCGTCTATCTGCGCGGCCTCATAAAGCTGCGGATCAATCCCACCGATGGTCGCGATATAGATGATTGAGCTGAAGCCGAAGCCCTGCCAGATATCGGAGGCGATGTAAACTGTACGGAACCATTCCGGCCTGCTTAAAAAGTCGATGGTATCTCCGCCCAGCATCACGATTAACTGATTGACGATGCCGTTCGTAGGGGCAAGGAACTGCTTGATCATTCCGCAGACAACCACAGTCGAAATAAAATACGGAAGATAGGAAACCGTCTGCACTGTCCGCTGCACAACCTTGCTGCGAACCTCCGTGATACACAGCGCAAAGATGATCGGAATCGGAAAGCCCCAAAGCAGGGAATACACATTGATCAGCACTGTGTTCCGAATCACACGCCAAAAATACGGCGTAGAAAAGAATTGATTAAAATATTGAAATCCAACCCATTCGCCGCCGAAAATCCCGGCGCCTGGAACAAATTCGCGGAATGCAAGCGCAATGCCGTAAAGCGGGATGTAACAGAAAATAACATACCATACAAAAATCGGGAGAAACATCAAATAAAGATTTTTATCCCGCTTAAGTGCTCTGAAAAATCGCTGCTTTCTGGTTTTTGAACCTCCAGAAACGGGCATGGTCGTTTTTCGAGTCATCGTTGAAGCCCCACCTTTCAGATAAAGAAGGGGCGGCATCCCCTGCCGCTCGGGCCTTGGGACAGCGCCCCTTTTTGCGAAAACCGGATGAAAGACTTATTTCTGTGAATTCAGGAACACTTCAAAAACCTTATCCTGACCCATGTTCTGGCAGGTCTGGACATAGGAGTCCCAATCATCAAGGCTGGCATCGCCAACGATGAATTTTGTCATCTGCTCCCACCAGTACTTATTCAGGTCGGTAATATACTGCTCATAAACAGCCTTATCCGCATCGTTTGCCGGAGTCCAGCTCAGCGGTTCTGCAATATACTCGCGGACCGCGGCGTTTTCCTCCTGGTGCCACTTGGGGAACTGCGGGTCGATTGCGACAACACTCTGCTCAAAGGGGATGCAGCGCGGATTGGTGCCCAGCAGCTCCACACGCTCCGGATCATTCAAAAGCACTTCGTCAATCCAGATCGATCCGTCGTCGTTTTCCTTCCAGTCCGTTCCTTTGATACCAAGATTGGCCAGTTTTACCATATCATCCTGATAAAGATAGTCCATCATGGCAAAAACAAGATCCGGATGCTCGCATTCACGAGTAATCCCGTAAACAGCGCCCAGCGCATCAATCCCACGGTAATACTGCTTGCCATTGGGTGCTTTCACCGGGATCATCAGGTGGAAGATGCCCTTACTGCCGTCGTATTCTTCATAAGCGGCGGAATAGTCATAGGTGCAGGACCAGCTGTAGTTCATTGTCATACCGACGGTGTCATTGGCGACCTTCGTATTAACGGAGGTGCCGTCATTAGAAGACCAGCTGGAATCCAGAAGGCCCTCATCGTACAGCTTCTTCATATAGGTGAGGTATTCCTTATAGGTGTCGGTGGTCCAAAGCACCTCCCATTCACCGCTGTCATTCTGACCGAAGTTGTCTACAAGGGTAATCCCGTAAATCGTGCTGAAATGCGCCTCATAGCCGGGATTAAAGGTCAACGGGATCTCGTCCGCCTGGCCGTTTCCGTTGGCGTCCTTATCTTTAAAGGCTTTAAGGACGTTGTAAAGCTCATCCGTATTCGTTGGGGCGTCCATACCGACGGCGTCCAGCCACTTGCCGTTGATCATCATATTGATGCCATAGTCCTTATCCATATTGAAGCTCGGCACATAGTACATAGAACCGTCTGCGTTCTGCAAACGCTCCAAAATGGATGGATAGTTCTCATACTTTTTCTTCAGATTGTATCCATACTCCTCGTAATAGGCGCTGATATCCTGGAAGATGCCGGACTTCCAATAGGTTCCATTTGCGTCAAAGCCGCCGGGAACCGCGCAGACATCCGGCAGGTCGCCGCCTGCGTTCAAACGGGGGCCGACACTTTCGGAATATTCACTGTAGTTCTTGATCTCCCAGTCAATGTTAATCTTATCGCCCCATGCTTTTTGAATTTCCTGCATGACCAGCGTCGTATTTTCGTCCACAACACTGGTCTGGGCAAGCCAGGTGATGTTGATCGTCACGTCCTCATTGACAACCGGAGCGGTTTCCCCATCATAGGTAAAAAGCGCTTCGCTCTCGCCGGAAGAAGAAGAGCCGCCGGAAGAGCCGGCGCCCGTGCTGCCGGTGCTGGAG
>CAKXAF010000262.1 GCA_934869045.1 uncultured Nitrososphaerota archaeon
GCTATGCTGTGCCCAGCGTCAACTCTATTCTGGTGCCGGTCAACCGCCTTGTAACCTATCTGGGCTTGACAGACTGCAGGGTCCGCACTCTCAAAAAGCAGCGCCAAACCTACTGTGCCGAAGAAAAGGAGCTGACAAAGGCGGAATATCTCCGCCTGCTGGGGGCCGCCCGATGTAATCCTCGGCTCTGCTTGCTCCTGAAGACGATCTGCGCCACCGGTATACGGGTGTCTGAACTCGTCTATTTTACAGTGGAAGCGGTCCGGCACGGGGAAATCGCTGTTACCTGCAAAAGCAAAACCCGGAATATCCTGATCCCGAACAAGCTGAAAAAGCTGCTGCTGGATTACGCGAAACAATCCGGTATCAAAAGCGGAAGCATTTTCCGTACCAGGACGGGCCGTCCTCTGAACCGAAGCAATATCTGGTCCGAAATGAAAAGGCTCTGCGTCCGCGCCAATGTCAGCCCATCGAAGGTATTTCCCCACAACCTGCGGAAGCTGTTCGCCCGCACCTTTTACAGCCTGGAAAAGGATATCGCCAAGCTGGCGGACATTCTCGGCCACAGCAGCATCGAAACGACCCGGAGCTATATCATGACCACAGGCGTAGAGCATCGCCGCAAGATCGAGCGGCTCGGACTCCTGCTATAAACACAAAAAAACTACATAATTCTCATTATGTAGTACATGCTCTCCGCTTTATTCATACATAGGCTTTATTTCTTCTTTTATGGTACAACATTTTCGGTAAAAAAGCAAGGACTTTCCAGCAAAAAAACAGCCCTTCGCTATCTTTTTTGCTGGCTTGCTAAAAAAGAGCAGCACAAAAGCATCCTCACTGTTTTTTCGCTTCAAAAACCGTGGAGGATTTCTTTCTTGCGTCCATTTTTTCCTCTTTCCGTTTTTACGGCTGCTTTCCGCCGCCGTTTTTCCCGGAACTTAACTACATAATGAGAATTATGTAGTGTCTGTGCGGAAGGAAAGCGTCCGCATATCCTCCGGATTTTGTACGAAAGCGGTGAGAAGTATGGGCCATGCGGAGCCTCTGCTGAAAGACGCAGCCATTTTGGAAGACGGCATCCCGCGCGACGGCGGAAAGGTGCCGGAGATGGCGGAAACAGTGTTTGTGGGGTTCCACTCCTATAAAAACCGGGTGGCCTGCGGCGAAATCCGCTCCTTCTGTTTCGAAAGGGCCATCCCCTTTTTTGGGATCGACCAACTGCTCCTGACCATGGAGGACATTATGGATGCGCTGCAGTACCCGCAGGCGCTTACTGTCCGCCGGACGCTGCGCAGAGTCGGGCTGCGCGAAACGCCGAAAGTCGCCCCGTTTGCCGATCTGGCGGATAACCCACGGGTGATGGAACTCACTGCACTCGCGGAACAGCCGATGCCCTCCGCAAGGGTTTCCTGTCTGATCCGGGTGCTTTACCGGCAGAGGGCTTCCATACAGGGAATCCTGCGGATAAAGGGAACCGACTGCTGTTTCCGCAGCGGATTGGAGCTGGCCTCGCTGCTTCATGATTTTCTGGCCGCGCAGGCGTGGCCGCAACAGCTTGGTTGATATCGCAGGCAGCTGCGGTTCAATAAAAATATTTTAAAGGAGAATGAACGATGAAAAAGTTCACATCCAGATTCATCTCACTGCTCCTCGCAGTGTTGATGATCGGCATGATGCTGCCTATGACAGCATTTGCAGAAGCGGGTGATTGGGATCCGCTGACAGATCCAGATACTGTATACGGAGATTTGGTAGGAACTGAACAATTCCGTGCTTCTACCTCTTTGGATTCTGGAAAGGACGGCTATCTCCGGATGATGCCAATTTTGACCGCCGGCAACTATGACTATAATGCCATGGCTTACTGCGGTGCGACCGCAAGCTCTAATGATCCGGATATTGTAGACGTCAAGAGTATTGAAATCGGTGCTTGGCAGGGTGGTGCATGGGATGGCGCTGACTGCCTCCAAGTAACGGTTAATCCCAAAAGTGCCGGTACGACGGTGGTTGTCATCAATTTTTATTACACGTTCAGTCAATCGAGCAGCCCATTTACCAATCCTAAGGCACAATGGTTTTACGGCACCATGCGCTATACGGTAAAAGTAAATGGCCCCGTGACACAGGACATCACCCTTTCCTATGACGCAAACGGCGGCGCAGGTGCTCCCGCTGCCCAGACTCAGACAGTCGCGGCAGGACAGAACGCGGTGTTCACCATTTCTTCTGGCGTTCCGGCCTTTGATGGGCATACCTTCCTCGGCTGGAGCCTGGATAAGGATGCTTACGCCGCGGACTATCAGCCCGGTGGTTCCATTACACTGTCAACTTCTGACACATTGTATGCTGTTTGGGAAGAAGAGACTGCAGACACCTTCACCGTCACCTACACCGTCACCTACACCGACGGTGTTGACGGTGAAGTAGTATTCGCTGATGACATTCATCCAAATCTTACCGAAGGAACCGCGACGCCTCCCTTTTCCGGAGGAACTCCTACCCGCCCCGGGTATGTGTTTAAAGGATGGTCCCCAACAGTCCCAGCCACTGTGACTGCTGACGCGACCTATACCGCTCAATGGGAAAAAGAAACACCCAAGCCTGGCAATGTACACATTTACATTTACCGCGCCGGCAACCTGTCCAAACCCGCGGTCAGCACCAACCTGGATGCAAATGTTGGCGACGTCCTCGATCTGGGCAAGTTGGACATCAATGACTACTATGCCAGCAGTCACGGTTTCGAAGCGGCGGGCTGGTTTAACGACGGCGGCTTCAACGACTATAAAGCAGGCAGGAATCCTTCCGCTCTGGCCGAGCTGACGGTCAGCGGCGGCTGGCAGAACCTGATCGCGGTCGTCACCGACTATCAGCGGGTCATTGTAAAGTCTGTAGTGGACGGCAACAAAGATGACGCCGCGGACATTTTTGACGAAAAGGTTCTCACCGGCACAGATCTGATCACCTTCCTGGAAGCCAACGTCGTCATCCAGGACATGGAAGGCCATACGTTGGAAAAGTGGTACAACTGGGACTGGTACGGTCACAAATTCGGCGCCGATACTCCGGTTACCGGCTGGACGAACGTGTATGTGAACTATGTTCCCAACGAATACACCGTAACCTTTGACACCGCCAACGGCGACACCCCTTCCACCGTCTCCGTGAAGCACGGCCAGACGGTAGTACGTCCTGCCGATCCTATCAAAGACGGCTGCAATTTCGTCGGCTGGTTCGACGCGGCTGGCAATATCTTCGACTTTGACACTCCTATCACCAGTGACACCACGCTGACCGCAAAATGGGAAAGAGCTGACGGCAACATCCATATTTATATTTACCGCGCTGGCGATTTGGAAAGGCCTGTGATCCACAATATCCTAGAAGCGAAGGTAAACGACACCTTGGAACTGACAGAACTGGACATCAACGACTATTATGCCAGCAGTCAGGGCTTTGAGTCTGCTGGTTGGTTTAACGACGGAAAATTTAACGAATACAAGGCCGGTAAGGCTCCCGAGGCCCTAAGCGAACTGAAGGTCACCGGCCAATGGCAGAACGTTATCGCCGTTGTCGCCGACTATGAAAAGGTGATCGTCAACTGTAAACAGATTCTCTGCCAAAGACTCTTAAAACTACTGGCAAGCAATGCAATCTTACGTAAGATTGCGTATTTAGCAGAAATCCCGTTCCCGGAATTCCTGCTAAATGCTTGTTGGTGACATATCCCCAAACCCCTGAGATCATTGCCGGTGGCAATGGCTGCGCGTTCCGTTGGAACGCTGAAAACGAAAAGCAGACAACCTTATTGACGAGATTTTTCTGTGCTGCGCTGCGGTTGTGGCGGGGAAGAAATCTCTAATAGATATTCCACATTGGCCCGAACATTGTGAAGTTC
>CAKXAF010000263.1 GCA_934869045.1 uncultured Nitrososphaerota archaeon
GTATCCGCTTCGTTGGCGCGGAGAACCGCCAGCAGTACTTTGATATACATACCGCTGGCCGCCGCAAGGTGCTTATCCACAACCTCGGCCGGAACAGCAAGAAACGAGGAATACTTCCCCATATTCAGGCGAATCTCCACAGCACAGCCCTCCAAGTATCAGTACAGGTCGCTGACATAAACGGCCTGCAGGTCTTTTCCATCCTCAAACCCGCACTTTTTGTAGAATTCTTTGCCCCCCTCGTCACAGAGCAGCAGCTTGCAGGGGATATCCCAGTAGTGGGCCAGCATCCGCTTGATCAGCTCGCTGCCGATATGCTGCCGCTGGTACTCCGGCCGGACCAAAAGATAGTGAAAATAGGCGGTCATCGCGTGGTCCGTGATTGCATTCATCAGCCCGATAAGCCGTTCCCCATCCCATGCGGAATAAACCGCATCCGAATGCTGCATCGCGGCCGCCAGCTTTTCCGGATACTGCCCGGACTCCCACTCCACACTGAGGAACAGATCCTGCAGCATACCGGGAGAAAAGGTTTTGATGTCTTTATATTCAATGGGCATGAAAATACCTCCTTCAACTCCAGTTATCGGTCAAACAAAAACGACTTCGCCAGGGCCAGCGCCTCCCGGATATAGAAAGACGGCGCCAGAATCGCCGGCGTCGCTCCCCCGTATCCGCTGACTTGGTCATATCCCTGCCGCCTGGCCAGCATCTGTGCCCGGAAGGAATGGAAATCCGATGTCACGATCTTCACCCGGAGCTCCCCCACCGGTTTCCCAGCATCCGCCTCAATCAGGGCCTTGGAAAACTCCAGGTTCTCATGGGTGTTGGTAGACCGGTCCTCTATCAGGATGCGTTCCGGCGGCACGCCATGCTCCTCCAGCCAGCGGGCCATGGCTGTTCCTTCCGGAAGCTGCTCGTTCCAGCCCTGTCCCCCGGTGACCACAAAGGTTTCTCCCTGCTCACACTCCAGGGCAGCCTCCATCCGCCGCAGCAGCGTAAGGCTCGGCTGATCCCCCCGCAGCCCAGCTCCCAGGATCACAATGTAATCCGCTTTTCGGGTGTCCTTCCGGGCGGCTCCGGAGATCACAACCGTCTCCAACACGCCGAAACAGGCCAGCAGCGCCAGCGCCGCCGGAACTGCGGCCCGCTTAAACCGCACAACCCCGGCCAGATTTCCGTAGCGGTGGTCCAAAAAAGCCAGCGCCGTTAGAAGGATCCCCAGTGCCAGCAAAAAAGCGCTAAAGCTGACTGGTCCCATCATCAAGGTGGAAACTGCATAATACCCGATAAGCAGCAACCCAAGTCCCAGCAGAATTCCGTCCAAAACTCCCATTATCCGCAGACCACCGGCGAGGACCAGGCCTTTTTCCCTTCCGCGTCGATCACTTCCACCCGCAGGAAGGTCTCCCCTGGGCAGACGGCATACTCCGCCTCTGTAACGGCATCTCCACGGGTCACACGGCGATTGGACCATACCAGGTTGGAGTAGAAAACCACTTCCCTGACCGTGGTGCAGCGAACGCGCAGCACCCTTCCATTCCATTCTGTCTCAATTCGTGGCCCCTGGGAGGCATAAAACTTTCCGGCCTTTAACGCTTCCATTACGGATCCGCAAGTCAGCTCGTCCGCCTGGAGCCAGATGAAGTTCGTGCATGCTTCTCCGGTATAAAAATGGCTGTCATCAGAAGCAACCAACGGCAGCGGCATTCCCAGCGCCGCCGCTGTGTCCAAGAGGACTCCGGAATCCGCTCTCCGCCCGTTCCAGGGTGTATTGGAAACGCTGTTAAAAATCTCCGCCGCTCCGATTCCCCGAAGGCGGCAGATCTCTGACGGCTGATTCAACGACCAGGCAGGATGGGCCAAAATAGGGAATCCGCCGGCCTGACGGATAGCATCCAGCACCTCCTGAACAGATAGCTCCGGAGACTTTTCCAGCTGGACCGGCCGTTCAGCACCGATGGAAACGATGTGGTAGATCCCTTCCGCGGCGGACTTGCCGACATCATATTCGCACCCCGGCAGTAAGAGAAGCCCGTCTGCTTCTGCTGTCCGGGATGGCTTCCAATGGTCGGTCAGCGCCAGAAAATCATATCCTGCGGCACGGTAGATCGCCGCGGTTTCGTCCGGAGTCTTCCTACCGTCGCTGACAGTCGTATGGGTGTGCAGGTTCCCCCGAAACCAACTCCGCCCTTGATGATCCAGATACATAGCAAAGCCCTCCTCGCTGTAAAGTCCTACTTAGCTATTATACCAGCAAACTGCTGAAATTACAACCTTCTTCCGATACAAAGAGGCCGCCCTGCCGGAATGGCGGGACGGCCTCTTTCCTCGTCTTATGCGGGCATCGCAGTTTAGATAATGCCTTGGGCAATCATCGCGTTAGCGATCTTCTCAAAACCGGCAATATTCGCACCCATAACCAGATTTCCCTCATGGCCGTAATTCTTCGCAGCATCATACGCACTGTGGAAAATGTTGGTCATGATTCCCTTCAGCTTAGCATCTACTTCCTCAAAGGTCCAGGAATAGCGCATGGAGTTCTGGCTCATTTCCAGACCAGAAGTTGCTACGCCGCCAGCATTGGCAGCCTTAGCAGGAGCAAATAGCACGCCCGCCGCCTGCAGAATTTCGATGGCCTCTGGCGTGGAGGGCATGTTAGCACCTTCCGCAACCGCCATAACGCCGTTCTTGACCAACGCTTTGGCGGACTCGCCGTCCAGTTCGTTCTGGGTGGCGCAGGGCAGCGCGATATCGCAGGGAATTGTCCAGATCCCTTTGCAGCCCGCCGTAAAGACAGCGCCATCCACACGTTTCGCGTACTCGGAAATGCGGCCTCGCTCGACCTCTTTGATCTGCTTTACAACATCCAGCTGAATGCCGTTGGCATCATAAACATATCCAGAAGAATCCGAAAGTGCAACAACCTTCGCACCGAACTCCTGCGCCTTCTGTGTAGCATAGATGGCCACGTTGCCCGAACCCGAGATCACCACGGTTTTGCCTTTCACCGAGTCGTTCTTCATGCAGTTGAGCATTTCTTCGGTGAAATAGAGCAGGCCATAGCCGGTGGCCTCTGTACGGGCCAGAGAGCCGCCGTAGGTCAGTCCCTTTCCGGTCAGGACGCCTGTAAATTCATTGCGAATACGCTTATACTGGCCAAAGAGGAACCCGATTTCCCGGGCGCCTACGCCGATATCGCCGGCAGGAACGTCAGTATCCGGTCCAATGTGCCGGCAAAGCTCGGTCATAAAGGCCTGACAGAACCGCATGACTTCGGCGTCGGATTTCCCTTTGGGGTCAAAATCAGAGCCGCCCTTGCCGCCACCCATGGGCAGACCGGTCAGGGAGTTTTTGAAGCACTGTTCGAATCCCAAAAATTTGATAACAGACTGATTGACAGAGGGATGGAGCCGCAGGCCGCCTTTATAGGGCCCGATCGCGGAGTTAAACTGAACGCGGAAACCGCGATTCACCTGAACCTTACCCTGGTCATCGACCCAGGAAACCCGGAACTGGATAAAACGCTCCGGCTCTACGATGCGGTCAATTACACCAGTCTCGATCAGCTCGGGCTTCTGTTCCACCACAGGCTGAAAGGATTCTAAAACTTCCTGAACGGCCTGAATGAATTCCGGCTCGCCGCTGTTTCTTTTTTTCACGGTTTCCAGAACATGAAGGAGATATTCATTTGTCAATGCCATAAGGGTTCCTCCTACTTTTTTCAGAATGCTTTTATTATACACTAAGGCAATGAAATGTGCAATAGTTTTGCAGTAAAAAAATAAATTCCTGCACATTTTACAAAATCTTTTTCCTTTTCTTTTATTATCCCTGCTATTCTATGAATTTGTGCAGGAAATGTTCT
>CAKXAF010000264.1 GCA_934869045.1 uncultured Nitrososphaerota archaeon
TCCTTTCCTACCCGATAAGAGCCTTCGCTGTACCATCCGTCGCTCTGGCGGCTTCCGGCGGGCCGGCGGCTGGCAGAACGGGATATGGAAAAAATCAGGAATAGCCCTGCCAGGAGCAGAATCACAAAGACGGCGGCGAGGAGCAGCTTCCGTACCAGGCTGGGCGGCCGGTAGCCGGATGTGCTGGAACCGCCGGAGAACTGTTGGAATACGCTTTCCGTATCCTGTACGGAGGGCGGCGGATTCCAGGGCGCTCCGTCGGACGGAGGCGGCGGATCCCAAGAGACTTCGGCCGGGGAGGAGGGAATACCGCTGCTTTGGGGCTTGGGTGCGGGCGCACCGCAGTCTTCACAAAAATTGCCGGTCACTTCGGAACCGCAGAAGGGGCATTTCATCGGGTCATCTCCTTGCAGAAACTTGTACTTTTGGTCGTTCTTTTTCTATTGTAGCACACTTTTGTCGATTTGCAAGTTTGGGGCTTGTGAAAACTGGAAATATATGGTATTATCGTAATAATTCATCAGGCAGGGGGATGCTGACAAGCTGGAAACTGGCGCCCGCATCAGGAGAACTGCCTGCAGAGGTCCTGAAAGCAGGACAGGAGGTTGGGGGCCTTGGACGAGGAATTTCGACAGAAGAGGGCGGCGCGCCGTCCGGGAATTGATACCGTTCCCGGGCCGTTTCGCACGTATACCAAAGATTTTGCCGCATATTGTCCGGAGGACGACGGAGAACTGCTGCAAATGCTGCGGCAGATCCGCCGGATTTTGGAAGAGGAAACGTTGGATGACTTTGAATGCATCGAGGAGATTATCCAGGTGTATGTCAAGGCCGGCTACAGCGTCGGATACCGCCACGATTTTGGGTGACAGGCTCAAAAAAGCACAGGGCCGCGTCGGCCCCCGGCTATAAGCAGACGCTGCTTTGCCGGGAGTTCGGTGCGGCCCTGTACTTTTTGAGGGAGAGAAAGGGGTTAAAGAAGGAGCGGCTGAATCTGCTTCCCCTGAAGCGCCAGCTCCAGCGTATCCGGAATTTTCCGGAAATCCGCAACCAGGGAGGTGGGTTTCTGCTCCGGGTTATCCTGGCGCATGGGGACAAAATAGTAGTTGCGGGTGTTCAGGAGGATGCCGATATTCTTGGCGCTGCCGCTGAGGGCATCATTGGTGGAAACGGCGACTACCACGGGGT
The DNA here is from genome assembly GCA_934869045.1 of uncultured Nitrososphaerota archaeon. GTDB lineage: Bacteria > Bacillota > Clostridia > Oscillospirales > Ruminococcaceae > Merdivicinus. The sequence goes on from CAKXAF010000264.1 coordinate 1,189, forward strand.
TCCTGTTGCGGAGATGGCTCTTGACAGCCAGCGTCACGGCGTTGTCCGTGATGCTGTTGGCCAGCTTGGCGATGGTATTGCCGGTGCAGGGGGCCACCAGCAGAATATCGGTCATCCGTTTCGGGCCGATGGGTTCCGCGCCGGGCAGATCCCGGATGACGGGCTTGCCGCAGATGTCCTCGATCCGGGTGATGAAATCCTCCGCTCTGCCGAAGCGGGTGTCCGTGCCGCTGGCCGCAGGGGACAGGATGGGCAGGATGTCATAACCCAGCCGGCGGCACTCCTCCATGGCCTCCAAAACGGGTTCAAAGGTACAGAAGGAGCCGCAGAGGGCAAAGCCCAGCTTGGTTTCAGGCATATTCGTTCCCCCTTTCGGCGATGATGTTGTCTAGAGTGCCGGCGATAACGGACGCGGCGGTGACAGGGGCCGTCTTTCCCGGCAGGGAAAGGGCCAGGATTGCCCGGATACCCAGTTCTTCGGCGGCGCCAAAGTCCACTCCTCCCGGTGCGGAGGCCAGGTCTATGATGAGAGCGTCGGGGTCCAGGAGCATCAGCTGCTCCTCGCCCAGAAGCCGGTCCGGGACGGTGTTGATGATGAGGCGGTATTTGGGAAGAACCCGTTCCAGGAAGGAAAGGGGGATCACATGGGCGCCGTAGGCTTCCGCCCAGGCCAGGTCCCGATAGCTTCTGGCCGCTACCGTTACCTGGCATCCCAGAGCCGAGAAGGCGCGGTGGCAGAGCTTGGCGACCCGGCCGTAGCCGGTGATGAGAACCCGCTGTCCGCTGAGGGTGACAGGGAGCTCCTCAAGAGCGATCTGCACCGCGCCCTCCGCAGTGGGGATCGCGTTCAGAACGGCGAATTCCTCCCGTTCCAGGTAATCGGTGATGGTAAGGCCCCGCTTTTCGCAGGCGAGCAGGGTCTTTTCGTCCACCTTTCCGCCGAATACCAGGGTCTGCCGGTGGCAGAGATCCAGCACGTGGGACAGCAGAATGTTGTCCCGGCAGAGCGGGGTGAACAGGGTGACGCCGTTTTTGGTGACCGGCATGGGGAGAACCAGATAGTCGGGCTGTTCCTTCAGCTCGCTGAGCGAGGAGAGGCGCTCGACCCGTTCGGAAAAGTCCGAAGGGTTGTCAAATCCGACCGCGTAGACCTTTCCCCGTTCGGTGAGCATGCCCGCCAGATGGACATAGCGGCTGTCCCCTCCGGCGACCAGATAAATTTTTTCCATATGCATGACTGACCCTCCGTTTGTGCAGCTGATCGTGCGCGTGCATGAGGCTGAGAATACCTTATCCTATGAAAAACGCGGAGAATCGGTGCGGGAAGGTCGAAGATTTTGCGGAGGGAACGAAAAAGGGGGCGCCAGAGATTTTCTCTGACGCCCCACAGCTTCAAAATAAACGATGTTGGGACCTTTTGAAACAAATTGAAGGAACTGCTTTTGATTGGTTCCGCTTACTTGGAATTGTAGGTATTCGAGGTATCGGCAGTGACTTCGTTGACGTTTTCCTTGCGGCGGGAGGTCTTGACTCGCTCCATCAGCTCGCGGTAGAAAAGATCCTCGTCGAAGGGGAGCGTCACCGGCTTGCCGAGCCAGGAGGAAAGGTGCATGGCGTTGGAGATGGTCAGGCCGTTGATACCCTCGCGGCCGTCGGCAATCAGAGGCATGCCGTGGAGGATCCTTCCGGCAAAGGCGTTGAGAACCCCAATATGCTGCTCGGATTTGCCGTCGGTCTCCACCTCGGAGAAGGTGTTTTCCGGGCAGCCGAAAGGAACGGTATTCGTTGCAGAGAATTCCCGCTCAAAGACCTTGTTTTTCCACATGTAGAGCTTTCCATTTTCGCTGACCAGCTTGCCGCCGTCCAGGTCAATCTCAAAGCGGTTGGTGCCGGGCGCGTCGCCGGTGGTAGTAATGAAGCAGCCGGTAGCCCCGTTGGCGTACTCCACGTAGGTAGTTACGTCGTCCTCTACCTCAATGTCGTGCCATTTGCCGTAATGGAGGTGCGCGTCCACTAGGACGGGCATCCCGCAAATCCACTGCCAGAGATCAAGATTATGGGGGCACTGGTTCAAAAGGACACCGCCGCCCTCGCCGGACCAGGTGGCGCGCCAGGCGCCGGAATCGTAGTAGGCCTGGGGGCGGTACCAGTTGGTGATGATCCAGTTGGTGCGCTTGATAGCTCCCATTTCTCCGCTGGACACGATTTCCCGCATTTTGCGGTAGATGTGGTCAGTGCGCTGGTTGAACATCATTCCGAAAACGACGTTTGCCTTGTCGGCGGCAGCGTTCATCTCCCGGACCTGCCTGGTGTAGACGCCGGCGGGCTTTTCGCACATGACATGGAGCCCGCGTTTGAAGGCTTCAATGGCATAAACCGGGTGGAAATAGTGGGGGACGGCGATAAGAACAGCGTCGATCAGGCCGGAGTCCATCATGTTTTCTGCGTTGTCAAAAAGGGCCACCTGGGCGCCGATGTTTTCCTTTACCCAATCCAGCCGCTCAGGCTTGAGGTCTGCCACGGCGGTAACCGTGATCTCCGGGCAGCGCTTATGAAGCTCAATGTTGCTGATATGACCGGTGCCCATGTTGCCGACGCCGATAATGCCGAGTCTTACTTTTTTCATGATCTGGATCCTCACTTTCTCAGTCAAGCCCCATGGCGGTCAGGTATTCATAGC
>CAKXAF010000265.1:0-1048 GCA_934869045.1 uncultured Nitrososphaerota archaeon
ATTCCTATTCCGAAACCGGCAAAGATGCCTCTGTTGTAAAGGAACTGGCTCTTGACATCACTGCAAAATACAGCGTCAAGGCTACCACTGCGGATGATCCCGCCGACATGAACGATTCGAACACCGCGACCATCTCCACTGGCAACACCCTGAACGTTGATTCTCCCATCACCATCAGCGTTCCCCTGCCCGAAGGATTTGTTGACAACACCGACGACGTGGTTTATGTCCGTCACAAAGGCTATGAATACGAAGCCACCGTTACCGGCGACGCTGATTCCGGCTTTACTGCGGAGTTCGTAAACCCCCACGGCTTCAGCCCCTTCACCCTCTCCACCGTTTCCGCTGCGGAAGCCTCCATCGGCTCCACCAACTACACCAGCGTGCAGGATGCACTCCGCGCAGTGAAAGACGGCGAGACTCTCACCGTTCTCAAAACTGGTCTGAGCGGCGAAGTGAACGGCAACAAGACCTTCAAGCTGGCTGGTGCGGAGATCACCCTGACCCCCGCTGCCGGCTACAAGATGACCATCAAGAACAACACCGTCACCGTCCGGGAAGAGGCTAACATTCCTTCCGTTCCCGGCGCCGTTTCTCCTTCCAAGTCCGGCTGGGCTCAGAGCGGCAGCGACTGGTACTACTACAAATCCGGCGTGAAAGCCACCGGCTGGATCATCGATAACGGCGTCCGCTACTACCTCCATGAGGACGGCAAGATGGCCACCGGCTGGCTCAAGCTGGATGACCACTGGTACTACTTCTACAAGTGGGGCGGCATGGCCGAAAACGGCTGGGTGCTGGACAACAACGTCTGGTACTACCTGAACGCCGACGGCACGATGGTCACCGGCTGGCTCCTCTACAGAGACAGCTGGTACTACCTCTATCGTTGGGGCGGCATGGCGCAGACCGGATGGGTTTTGGACAACAACGTCTGGTACTACCTGAAGGACGATGGCAAAATGGCCACCGGCTGGCTCTACGACAAAGGCAGCTGGTACTACCTCCGCGATTGGGGCGGAATGATCGCCAGCAAAGCTCTGGTCAT
>CAKXAF010000265.1:1058-3847 GCA_934869045.1 uncultured Nitrososphaerota archaeon
ACCTACCACTTCGCTGAAAGCGGCGAAATGAAATAAGCCCCCTCGACAAAAAGGACCGGTTTGAAGCCGGTCCTTTCTCTGTTCCCCCAAAATTTGACAAATCCACATTTCCATCTTATAATAGCTTCAGGACATTATCATTCTACTGTAAAGGAGCGCGCCAATGCGAAACACCTCCGCGGATATGTGCGAAGGACCTTTGTTCGGAAAGATCATCCGCTATACCATTCCTATCATTCTGACCGGTATTCTCCAGCTGCTGTTTAATGCCGCTGACCTCATCGTTGTCGGACGTTTCTGCGGCAGCGTTTCCGTGGCGGCAGTAGGGGCTACCGGCGCCATCATCAACCTCATCATCAACCTCTTTATCGGCCTTTCCATCGGCGCAGGCGTCGCCGTTGCCCACGGTCTCGGCGCGGGAAAGGACGAAGAGGTGAGCCGCACCGTTCACACCGCCATCCCCACCGCCTTTTTCAGCGGCCTGATCCTGACGGTCATCGGCATCCTCGGCACCCGGCAGTTTCTCACCATTATGGGGACTCCCGACGATGTCATCGGCCTTTCCACTCTCTATATGCGGATCTACTTCTGCGGTATCCTCGGCAGCATGCTCTATAACTTCGGCGCAGCCATTCTCCGTGCTGCCGGCGAAACCAAAGGCCCCCTCTATTACCTCACCATTGCTGGTGTTGTCAACGTCGTTTTGAACCTGATCTTCGTCGTGATCTTTCACATGGATGTGGCAGGCGTCGCCCTCGCCACCGCCATTTCCCAGGCGCTTTCGGCTGTTCTGGTGCTGCTGGCTCTTGCCCGCCGCATGGACGCCTGCCGCCTCGTCTTTTCCAAACTCCACATCTACAAAAAGCCGCTGCTGCAAATCGTACGGATTGGCCTTCCCGCCGGAATTCAAGGCTCCCTCTTTTCCATCTCCAACGTTCTCATTCAGTCTTCCGTCAACTCTTTCGGCTCGGTGGTCATGTCCGGAAATGCCGCCGCCGGCAACATCGAAGGCTTTGTCTACATCACCATGAACTCCTTCCAGCAGTCCGCCGTCAACTTTACCGGACAAAACTTCGGCGCAAAAAAATACCAGCGCATCAGCCGGATCATGGGCATCTGCCTGCTCTGCGTCGGCTGTACCGGTCTTGTGGTCGGCTCTCTCGCCTACGCCTTTGCCCGTCCCCTGCTTTCCATCTATATCACCGACTCCGCTGAAGCCATCGGTTACGGCATCCTCCGGATGACCTACGTCTGTCTGCCTTACTTCCTGTGCGGTCTGATGGATGTGATGACCGGTATCCTCCGGGGAATGGGGTCATCTGTTGCAACCATGATCATCACCATTCTCGGCATCTGCGGCTTCCGCATCGGCTGGCTCTATACCATCTTCCAGATTCCGGAATATCACACCCTCGCAAGCCTTTACATCTCCTATCCCATCTCCTGGTTTGCAACCTTCGTCGTGCAGCTTGCCGGCTATTTCTACCTGCATCGCAAGCTCACCCGGCAGAATCTTGCCGCTCCCTCCCGGACCTGATTTTAACCGGCAAACCGGAAACGCCGGGGTATCGAAACGATACCCCGGCGTTTTTTCAGGATTTTCGCCGTTATCTGACCCAGACGCCCGCCGCATCGACGTAATAACCGTCCGGCGTCCGGATATTGATGAGCATGGCGCCGTCAGCGCCGGCATAGTACCACTTTTTGTCCTTGCCATAGATCCATTTGTTCTGCTCCATCCCGCCCCAGTCGCGGAAATAGTACCATTTCCCGCCGATCTGATACCATCCTCCTGCCATCATGCCGCCCCACGGACGCAGATAGTAGTATGTCCCATAGGAGGCCTTCATCCAGCCGGTCTGCATCACGCCGTCCGCCCCCAGATAGTACCAGACGTTGTTGTCCAGCACCCACCCGGTTTTTTTCGCGCCGTTTTCGTAATAATACCATTTCCCGTTTTCGAACTTCCACCCCCGGGCAGCTTCCTGCGCTGTACCGCCAGCATAATAATCCTCCCGCAGCCGGCTGGTCATCCAGATTTCCGTGCCGGTTTTCAGAAGGGTCTGATACATGGAGCTTCCCTGCGAGATCATGAAGACCGCCTGATGGGAATTGTTCCAGGAAATGTCAAACGATGCAAGGGTATCCGGGAAAACCACCGTCACCCGGCTGCGGAAATTATGAAAGACGTCCCGTTCAACGGTAGTCACGCCCCACGGGAGCACCAGCGTACCGGTCAGGTTGAAGGGAAGGGAGTTTGCCCCGATGGTTTTCACGTTGGGATGGAACGAAACCGCCGCCGCCCCGGCAGGAACCGCAATCAGCCTGCGATAGTCTTTGCTGTAAAGGCAGTTCTGATAAACCGCGCCGGTATTTTCCGCCACAGTCTTTTGCAGGATGCCGTTTTCGTAATAGCGCCAGCTGCTCCCCTCGTCCACCCAGCCGTTGACCGCCGCTGAGCCGATTTTCCGCAGCCGCCCGTAAATCTCCGGAATGGTCGCAGCGCCCTTCAGCGACTCCGGCAGCAGCTCCTGCCGGATTTTATCCGTACCGCCGTCCAGCCAGGGATCCAGCCTGTTTTTCAGGGCAGGAGAGTAAAAATACACCGTATAAGTTGAAATGGTCGCCGCCCTCTGCATGCCGATAGTCTCCAGCGTATCCGGCAGGATGATGAGGATTTCCTTCCGGCTGTCCCAGCCAATGCCGGAAAACGCCAGATCCTCGATGCAGGTCACGCCCCACGGGACGATGATGGGTCCCCTCGGCTTGATACCACCCAGCGAAAGGTG
>CAKXAF010000266.1:0-984 GCA_934869045.1 uncultured Nitrososphaerota archaeon
ACGACAGTCTGCGGCGCCAGCTGCCGGGCGGAAAAGTAATCCTGCCCTGGCTTCCCCGCCGGAGACCTCAGGACGCCATGGTAAAAACGAGCGGCCAGCCGGTTCATCTCCAGGATCATGGGCTTCAACTTGGCGGCGCGATCCTCCACCCCGTTGTCGGGAACCTCTAGCCCCACCCGCTGGGCCAGGAATTTCACCGCTTCCACATATCCCAGGTTTTCGATACGCATGATGAAGGAAATCACGTCGCCCCCAGCCCCGCAGCCGAAGCAGTAGAAGGATTGGGTGTCGCCGTAAACCACCATGGACGGCGTTTTTTCCGAATGGAACGGACACAGCCCCGTCTGGTTGCGCCCGGTGCGCTTCAGTTTCACATAGGAGGAAACGATGCTCTCGATATCACAGCTCATGCGCAGGGTTTCAATAAAGCTCTTTGGAATGGGCATCTTCTCTCTCCTTTCCGCCCGGACCGGTTATTCTTTCGTCCAAAAGCGGGGTACAAACAGCTCCTCGTAAAGCCCCACCGCATACTGGTCGGTCATCCCCGCGATGTAATCGCAAATCACCCGCTCCCGGGGATTCTTTTCCAGCATCCCCCGGTAAAATTCCGGCAGCCGGTCCGGGTCTGCGCGGTAATATTCATATAAACGCTGTACCAACGCCTCAGCCTTCGCCTCCTGCCCTTTCGCTACCGGATTTGTGTAAACATTTTCAAACATAAACCGCTCTAGCAGGAGCTGCGCGTCCCGGACCTTGGGATCCATGCGGATATCGCTCCCGCTGTTCTCCACAATGGAAGTGATCACCGTGGTCAGCCGGGCGGATTTCCCCCGCCCCAAGACATAGACTGCCTCCCACGGAAGGTCATTTTCGCTGAGCACCTCAGCGCGGATGGCATCCTCAATGTCGTGGTTGACATAGGCGATCTTGTCGGCAGCCCGCACCACCCGGCCCTCCAGGGTAGCGGCACGGATATCCTCCCCG
>CAKXAF010000266.1:994-2449 GCA_934869045.1 uncultured Nitrososphaerota archaeon
CAGGCGATGCCGTTTTTCACTTCAAAGGTCAGGTTGAGCCCTTTTCCGTTCCGCTCCAGCTTGTCCACCACCCGCACGCTCTGGAGATAATGCCGGAAACGGAAAGGGCATACGGCGTCCAGGGCCCGCTCCCCCGCATGGCCGAAGGGGGTATGCCCCAGATCATGGCCCATAGCGATCGCCTCCGTCAGATCCTCGTTGAGCCGCAGCGCCCGGGCGATGGTCCGGGCAATCTGGGAAACCTCAAGCGTGTGGGTCAGGCGGGTACGGTAATGGTCCCCCTGAGGCGCCAGGAAAACCTGGGTCTTGTGCTTTAACCGGCGGAAGGAGTTGCAGTGCAGGATCCGATCCCGGTCCCGTTGGTAGTCGGTACGGAGAGGGCATGGCTCTTCCGGAACGGCTCTGCCGCGGCTTCCCGCAGAAAGGGAGGCATAAGGGGACAGATACACCTTCTCCCAACGGTTCTGATATTCCTTGCTGTCCATCAAATCCCCGCCTTTCCACGAATATGGCTTTTCTGCACGATGCCGCCGGTAAAGGCCTGTTCACGCGCAGCCCTCTGAAAAGGCGGACGAAACCTTCCTTTATCGGTAAGCCTCAATTAAATATACCGGAAAAGATGGAAAAACCCTCTTTGGGAAAAATCAGCCCTACGGCATATCCGCACAGTATTCGTCCAGCGTAACAGCGGCCACCGCCCCGTTGGTCAACTCGGTAAGCTCCGCCTCAAACGCCTCCGCCCGGGACGATTTAATCAAGAGGGTCAGCGTCACATTTTCCGCAAAATCCGACTTTTCTGTCCGGATGTTGTATTTTGGCAGGATATACGTCACCTTGCCATAAAGGCTGTAATCCATCCGCAGCCGCAGCAGGCGGCAGGGAGTCATATGGAGTTTCTCCGCCGCCTCCAGGGCAATGGCGGCTCCATGGGTGTACGCACGGACCAATCCCCCCGCCCCCAGCAGAATCCCCCCGAAGTAACGGGTGACCACCATGCAGATATCGGTGACGCCCGCCTTCTGCAGAACGTCCAGCACCGGCACACCGGCAGTCCCCTGGGGCTCACCGTCGTCGGAGCAGCGCTTCTGCTGCCCTTCCCGGAGAATATAGGCAAATACATTGTGGGCGGCATCCCAATGCTCCTTTCGCTTTTCATCCAGAAAGGCCAGCGCCTCCGCTTCTGTCTCCACGTGGCGGCAGCAGCCGATAAACCGGGATTTTCGCTCCACAAATTCCTCTGTTGATTCACCGGAAACCGTCAGATATTCCGTCATACAACTTTCCCCTTTCCACCTGCCAACGACAAAAAGGCGGTGCGCAAGGAACGGCTAATACCGCACCTTTGGCACCGCCCCAGAGGGTTCGGGCTGAACTTATTTATCCAAGCCAAAACGCTTTTTGAACCGATCGACCCGTCCGCCGGTATCCACCAGTTTCTGCTTGCCGGTGAAATAC
>CAKXAF010000266.1:2459-3336 GCA_934869045.1 uncultured Nitrososphaerota archaeon
ACCTCAACGCTGATGCTGCCCTTTGTAGAGCGAGTCTCAATCACATTGCCGCAGGCACACTTAATAACGGCAGACTCGTATTTCGGATGAATTCCTTCCTTCATTGCTCGTTCACCTCTTTCAAACAAATCTCTCGAAGCAATATCATACCATATCCCGTCAAAAAAAGCAAGAGATTTCACAAAATTCCTCAAAAAAACTCCAACCTTTTTCAATGGAACCCGTAATCGCATCGCGCAGAGAAATGGCATTGGAGCGGCCTGACGGCCACATGTTTTTATAATAGCACAAGCCGTTTAGAAATGCAAGAATTATTTTCAAAAAAGCACAAAAATCTTCTGGTCATTTTCATTTTCCATCTCTTCCCATCCATACAGGAATTCTCGTCTTTTCCCACAAAAAGGAAAGAGAAAATTCAGTGAAAAAGGTTCCCTTTCGGCTCTTGACTTTCACACACAAATGGATTATGATACTTGTAAACGATTACACTTTTGTGCAGCGTTATTTTTCATTTTGGAAAGGATGGAGACCATGGCCACCATAAAAGACGTCGCCAAGCTGGCTGGGGTTTCGGTTGCCACGGTTTCCCGTGTTCTCAATGATTATGATAACGTCCGGGGGGAAACGGCACAGGTGGTAAAAAAAGCAATAAAAGAGCTGGATTATCATCCCAATTTCCTTGGGCGCACGCTTCGCCGCCTGGAAACGATGAAAATCCTGGTTATGGTGCCAACCATCTCAAACCAGTTCTATTCCCGTGTCGTAAAAGGCATTCAGACCGCCGCTCTGGCGGAAGGATACCATCCCATGATCGCCATCACCAACTCAGACACCGCCGTTGAAAAAGAGTTCATCGATATGGCGAAACGAAAACTGG
>CAKXAF010000266.1:3392-3841 GCA_934869045.1 uncultured Nitrososphaerota archaeon
TCCAAATTTGCAGAAGGATACCCTGCAGTAACGGCCTGCGAACTGGTTCAGAACGCTAAAATTTCCTCGGTTTCCATCGACAACTACCAGGCTGCCCGGGATGCCGCCCAATTTCTAATCGAAATGGGACACCAGCGGATTGCCTTTGTCTGTGCCGGAGAGCTTTATTATTCCTCGCAGCTCCGGGAAAAAGGATATCGGGACGCCTTGGCGGATGCCGGTATCCCCTTCTGTCCGGAACTGGTACTCAACGAAGGCTTTACCTTTAACGCCGGACGCCGGGCCGCCGCGAGAATCCTGGCTATGGATCCGCTGCCGGACGCGGTGTTTGCCACTTCAGACTCTGCCGCTATTGGCGTCACCTCGGAACTCATGCGCAGCGGTGTCCGGGTTTGCGAGGACATTTCGGTAATGGGTTTTGACAACAATCAGATTTCTGAGTACTACCT
>CAKXAF010000267.1 GCA_934869045.1 uncultured Nitrososphaerota archaeon
GCTCAATGAAGCGCATGAAGAATCAAGGCTGGGGAATCCGGCGGGCGGTTCAGACATATGACAGACACAGAAAAGGTTGAAAGGCGGGAAGAGTATGGCAAAGAATACGGACTATTTTGAAATCACTCCGGATATCCGGCGGCTGACAGAGCTTTGTTCGCAGCATGATGCGATAGACCCCTCTTTATACGCAAAATACGACGTCAAACGTGGACTGCGTGATATCAACGGCAAGGGCGTGCTGGCAGGACTTACGGAAATTTCAGATATTGTATCCAGCAAGGTTGTAGACGGCAAGAGCGTTTCCTGTGAGGGGGAGCTTTACTACCGCGGAATCAACATCAAGGATCTGACCAGCGGCTTCATCAAAGAGGATCGTTTTGGATTTGAGGAAACTGTATATCTCCTGCTTTTTGGCCAGCTTCCCACAGCGGAGGAAGGGGAGGGCTTCAGGCAAATCCTTTCCAAATACCGCACGCTGCCCACCAACTTTGTGCGCGATATTATTATGAAGGCGCCCACATCGGATATGATGAATACCTTGGCGCGAAGCGTCCTGACGCTGTATGCCTATGACGAAAGGGCAAACGATACCTCTCTGCCCAATATTCTGCGGCAGTGCATTGAAATGATTGCCCTTTTCCCGCAGTTGGCGGTTTACGGCTATCAGGCCCATGCTCACGATATGGATCCGGCCAACAGCTTTTTTATCCACGCCCCAAAACCGGAGCTTTCCACTGCAGAGAATATTCTGCACATGCTTCGGATCGACAACAGCTACACCAAGTTGGAAGCGCGGATCCTTGACCTGGCGCTGGTGCTTCACGCGGAACACGGCGGCGGTAATAACTCCAGCTTTACCACCCACGTGGTGGCTTCTTCCGGTACGGATGCCTATTCGGTTATCGCAGCGGCGCTGGGCTCGCTGAAGGGGCCGAAGCACGGGGGCGCCAATATCAAAGTGATGCGGATGTTTGAGGATATGAAGGAGCACATCCGAGACTGGGAAGACGAGGACGAGGTCCGGGAATATCTCCGCGGTCTGTTGAATCGAAAGGGATTCGACCACTCTGGTCTCATTTACGGGATGGGGCATGCGGTGTATTCACTTTCCGACCCCCGTGCCGATATCTTCCGCGGCTTTGTCAAATCGCTTTCGGAGGAGAAGGGGCTGACCAAGGAGTACCGGTTGTATTCCATGGTGGAAATGCTGGCCCCAAAGGTCATTGGCGAGGAACGGAAAACATACAAAGGCGTCAGCGCCAACATCGACTTTTACAGCGGATTTGTTTACCACATGCTTGGCCTTCCCGCCGAGTTGTTCACGCCGGTCTTTGCGATGGCAAGGATCGCGGGGTGGAGCGCACATCTGATGGAGGAGATCATCAATGCCGGAAAGATTATCCGACCGTCCTATATGAGCATTGGCTCTCGGCAGCCATATGTGCCGCTGGATCAGCGCTAAAATGAGAACTTCCCTATCCCAATTGTTTATAAGATGGTTGGGATAGGGATTTTTTAACCAAAGGGTGGCGGCGATATAAAGGGGATTTTTAAACCGAAATTTTTTGGATCGCAAAAAGTCTGTCTATCCCTCTTGAAAAAAGAAGAGAATTATAGTAGAATAAACTGGAACAGAACTGTTCTTTTCAAATGACTTTTTATGGTCATGCGAAGACGTTTGGCTGGATTGAGTGAAGAGAGGGTATATGCTCCATGAACTAATGTGCGGAAAGTCAACCGGTTCACGTACAGATGATGGGCGTTTTTTCTCTGTCCCGAAACGGACAGACTGTAACAGTCTCGGACAGCCGGATGAAAGAGGTTTGGACGCTGATTGCGTATCTGATCTTAAACCGGGAAAATCCTTTTCTTCAGGAAAAACTGGTAGAGGTCCTTTGGAACGAGAAAGAATGCGAGAACCCGGCCAATGCGTTAAAAAATTTGGTTTATCGGAGCCGGAACCTGCTTCGTACGCTTATCACGGAAAAGGAGGAGGAACCCATCGTTTTTTTCGATGGGACCTATATCTGGAACCCTGAAATCCCTTGCAGCGTAGACTGTGAAGAGATGGAGTACTACTATCGGCAGGCCTCCGCTCCAGGAGCAGAAGGCGAGAAGCGGCTTCATTTATTGGAGATGGCATTGTCCCAATGCCGGGGAGAATTTTTGCCCCGGCTGGCCTTTAACTCTTGAGCGGCCCAGAAAAACCGTCATTTTTTGTCGGTCTGTGAGAAAAGCGTACTGTTGTCGGCGGACACCCTCCGCAGACTGGGCAGGGAGAAGGAAGTTGTGAGGCTGGCACAGTGGGCGGTGAATCTTCAGCCGATGAATCGCTCTTTTCAGGCGCTTCTGATCCGCGCTTGTTTAGACAGTGGAAACTGCGCAAAGGCCCTGGAGTACTATAATGATGCGGCGGATCTGTTTTTTCGCAAGACGGGAACCGGCGTTCCGGAGGAGATTCGGACGATTTATCAGCAAATGCTCCAGCGAGTTCACACTTCCGATTTTGATCTCTCTATGATTCAGGAAGAGCTGAGAGAAGCGGACACTCTGTTAGGTGCATTTTTCTGTGACTATGAGGTGTTTAAAAATATTTACCGCCTGCATGCCCGCACGCTGCTGCGGGAGGGGCGGTTTCTCTACATCGCGCTGGTTTCGATTGTGAGCCGGGACGGCCGGCAGTCTTCCGGAAAGGCTGCTGCGGGATGCCATGGAGGCAATGAAGGAAACACTGATTATTGGCCTGCGGAAGGGCGATGCGGTTTCTGTGTACAGTCCCAGCCAGTTTGTGCTGATGATGCCGTTGGGAGACGCAGAGATCGGCGACCAGGTGTTGAACAGGTTGAAGGAAATCTTTTTTCAGAATTATCCCGGTTTCGGAGTTGATGTGGTGACGCATCTCAGCCTAGTGGAACCGGTGGGAACAGAGGGACCAGCCGGCACTGGCCGATAATGGGCGGAAAGGATTGAAATGTCATGAAGAAATACCAGTGGATTGTATTATTGATAGCCTGCTGTTTCGCATTTGGCGCCTGCGGAAACCAGGCGGCGGATCTTGGCGAATCGGAAGTCGTTTCAGCCTCGACATCGGATTCGGACTATCCGGCAGCGGAGGGGCTTCCGACGGATTATGAAATGCCGGAAGAGTACATAGTGGACGAAAACGTTGCGCTTTCCGCCGCCTCCGGCAGTGGAAATTCCGGTTCTTCCGCAACTGGCGGAACCTACACGGGGACGATTTCAATTGTGGAAAACATTGCGCCGGGGACTCAGGTCTTTTCAAAAAACGGTTCGGCCATCGATGTCAGCAACGCCAGTCAGGGTTATGTCATGGTGAAGCAAAGCGGCGTCAGCAAACGGCTGAAGGTCCAGATCGTTATGGGGGACAAGAAATACAACTATGATCTGAACAATGCCGGAAATTTTGAGGCGTTCCCACTTCAGATGGGAAATGGGAATTATAAGATTCGGATTATGCAGAATAAGGAAGGAAATTCCTACGTGGAATTGTTTTCTGCGCAGATCAATGTAACGCTGGACAACTCCAATGCACCGTTCCTCTGTCCGAGCCAGTACGTCAATTACAGTGCGTCATCCGCTGCGGTCAAGAAGTCTTTCGATCTCTGTGTCGGAGCATCCGGTGATGTAGACCGGCTGAAGGCGATTTATACTTGGATCATTGACAATATCAGCTACGACACCCAAAAAGCCGAAACCGTGCAGACCGGGTATCTTCCAAAAGTGGATGATACGCTTTCCACCAAAACCGGGATCTGTTTTGATTATGCATCGCTGATGGCATGTATGCTTCGTGCACAGGGGATCCC
>CAKXAF010000268.1 GCA_934869045.1 uncultured Nitrososphaerota archaeon
CAGGGATACCGGTCCAGCGTTCAATAATCCGGGCAATCTCCTCGTCAGTGACCTTGTCTCGAAGCAGGGAGGAGTGCTTTTTGCTCTCCTCGGCCAGAGCTTCCTCCGTTTCCAACTCCTTCTGCAGAGCGGGGAGGCGGCCGTATTTCAGCTCAGCGGCTTTGTTGAGGTCGTACTCCCGCTGGGCCTTTTCGATGTCGGCGTTGACCTGCTCGATTTCCTCCCGGAGTTTCTGGACCTTGGAGATAGCGTTCTTTTCATTTTCCCATTTGGACTTCATGGACTTGAATTTGTCCCGTTCCTCGGCCAGCTCCTTCTGGATTTCCGCCAGGTGCTCCCTGGAGAGCTGGTCGCTTTCCTTTTTCAGGGCGGCTTCCTCGATTTCCAGCTGAATGATCCTCCGGGAGATGTCGTCCAGCTCGCTGGGCATGGAATCGATCTCGGTGCGGATCATGGCGCAGGCTTCGTCCACCAAGTCGATGGCCTTGTCGGGGAGAAAACGGTCCGTGATATAGCGGTTGGAGAGGGTAGCCGCCGCGATGAGGGCCTGGTCGGTGATTTTGACGCCGTGGAAGACCTCGTACCGCTCCTTCAGGCCCCGGAGAATGGTGATAGTGTCCTCCACCGTAGGTTCGGGGACCAGCACCGGCTGAAACCGGCGCTCCAAGGCGGCGTCTTTTTCGATATACTGCCGGTATTCATTGAGGGTTGTCGCGCCGATGCAGTGCAGCTCACCCCGGGCCAGCAGAGGCTTCAGAAGGTTGCCGGCGTCCATGGAACCTTCGGTCTTGCCCGCGCCCACAATGGTGTGGAGCTCGTCGATAAAGAGGATAATCTTGCCCTCGCTCTTCTTCACTTCGGCCAGGACGGCTTTCAGGCGTTCCTCAAATTCCCCCCGGAATTTTGCTCCGGCGATGAGGGCGCCCATGTCCAGGGAGAAGATAATGCGGTCCTTCAGGGAGTCGGGCACATCGCCGCGGACGATGCGCTGGGCCAGCCCTTCGGCGATGGCGGTTTTGCCGACGCCGGGCTCGCCGATCAGGCAGGGGTTGTTTTTCGTCTTGCGGGAGAGGATGCGGATAACGTTGCGGATCTCCGCGTCCCGGCCGATGACCGGGTCCAGTTTGTTCTGCCGGGCTTCCTCCACCAGATCGTGGCCATATTT
Source organism: uncultured Nitrososphaerota archaeon (assembly GCA_934869045.1). GTDB lineage: Bacteria > Bacillota > Clostridia > Oscillospirales > Ruminococcaceae > Merdivicinus. Next base: position 1,166 of record CAKXAF010000268.1, read on the forward strand.
TTTCAGGACATCGTAGGTGGATTCGGGGCTGTCCGAGGTGACGCGGGTATTGCCGCGGACACTCTGGAGCGCCTGCAGGAAAGCGTCCTTTTTCAGGCCAAAGGCGCTGAAGGTGCTTTTCAGCTCACCGGAAGCGTTGTCCAGGATGGAAAGGAAGAGGTGCTCCACGGAAACATACTCGTCCTGCATTTTTTCGGCCAGCTTTTCAGCGGCGGTGAGGATTTTGTCCACTTCCTGGGAGACATAGACCTTGTCCGGCTCCCGGCCGGGGCCGGTCACTTTGGGGAGCTTCTCCACCGTGCCCTTCAGCGACTGCAGCAGGGCGCCGGCGTCAATATTCATTTTGGAAAGAAGCTGCGGAATCAGCCCGTCGGGCTGCGCAATGAGGACACAGGCCAGATGGGGTGTGTCAATCTGCAGGTTGCTGTACTCAATGGCCAGATTCTGTGCGGCTTTGATGGCTTCCAAGGATTTTTGCGTACATTTTTGCATATCCATAAATGAAATCCCTCCATTCGGGCGGATAAAAGAACGAATTAGCACTCTATCATCTTGAGTGCTAACATTATTGTATAGCATTCAAATCTTCTTGTCAAGATGTTAAATTCAACAAACATATAAATTTTATCAACAAAAAACAGGAATAAATAAATATACCGGCAGCCGTGAGATCATTCCATAGGCTGCCGGAGTCCTTAGTAGTTTAACCGGTAAAAGTTGGTGTCTGAGGCAAAGTTCATAAAATTGTAAAGGAACAAAATATCTGTAAAGTCATTTTCCTTTACAAGATCCGTCATGCCTTTCGGGAAGGAGCGCAGGTCTACGATCCAGACCTCGTCGTAGTTATAGGTGAGAAAAGGCGCGAAACAGTTTGCGTAGGAATCCTTGATTAGGAGAAGCCGGGTGGTTTCGGAGGAAGCATTCAGGTTTTCCCGCCCTTTCAGGATAGTGACGCCGTGGTTGCCCCAGAGGAAAGCCCCGTACTTGTCCCGGCTGGCCAGAGCAAGCTCGTCCAGATAGTTCGCTGTCTCTTCACCGTCCACCGTCACCGATTCCATAGGAATGTCGTACCAAACCAGGGTATCCGAGGAAATGGTAGTATTTTTGCACTTATTGAAATAGGTTCCGTAAAAATCTGGGACCAGATGCGCCCCCAAGTCCGACAGGTCCACAGGAGTAAGATCCTTTGCAGCGCAGTAGGCGAGATAAGCCAGGTATGCACCGTCTGTGGTCCAGTGGTGGTCGGTACGGTAATAGATTTCGCCGTCTTTGCCGGCGGTGAGAACCGGGTAGAGATCCAGCGTTGCGACCTTGTTCGAATACATTTGGTATATATCGTCAATAATTTCCTTTTGGTTGACCTGTTTCAGGCCGATCGGCAGTTTTTCCGGGTAGATTTCGTAGGCGCTTGGGATAATCGTCAGCATTGCGCCGGGGTTGGCCTCCAAAAAAGTCGAGAGAAAGCCCAGATTTTTCTCCAATTGTGCGGCGGAGTAGGAAGGGTACTTCTCAAACATCTGTCCGCCGCTGCCATAGACGATCCCGTTGTTTTCCACCTTGAGCAGGGCGGATTCTGCGTGGGATTTCAGGCTAATCCAGTTGTTGCGGAGAATGAACTGATCGTTGAGATAGGTTTCGTAATTCTGAGCGAAGCTGCCGTCAAAGATGGTCTGGACGGTGGGTTTGGGCAGCTGCTTCAGATAACGGTTTTCAAAATCCGAAAAGGCTGCAGCCGGCTTCAGCAGATCCGCCGCAGTAAACCCCGCCAGGAACAGCCCGAAAAGCCAGACGGCCGGGTACCGGAGAAAAGTTTTCAGCTTGGACATACGCACGCTCCTTTCGCCGGGTCAGAACCGGAAATAGAGGAAGGGATTGTAGGTGGCGTCGACCAGATAGGCTACGGACAGCACTAGTACCACGCCCAGCAGTGCGGTAGTGAGCCACTTTTTTTCGGCAAGGCGCTTTTGGTAGAAATTCCGCAGCACCGGTGTGGAGAAAAAGCCGCACAACAGCAGGACCACGCCATAATTTCGCAGGTAGTAAAGCCAGTCCAGGCCGCCGGTAAAGGAAAACATCCGCCCGAAGTAGGCGCCCAGCGCAGAAAAATCGGTGATGGCAAAAAGCGTCCAGCTCAGCAGCAGCAGGAAAATCACGTAGATGTGGGAAAGTACCCGATGCTTCTCCAGATGAGGCAGCAGGAAGCGTTTTTCGATGACCAGCACCGCAAAGAAGAACAGCCCCCACAGCACGAAGTTCCAGCTGGCTCCATGCCAGAAGCCGGTGCAGGCCCAGACAACAAACAGGTTGAAATACATGCGCAGCGGCTTGACACGGCTTCCGCCCAGTGGAAAGTAGATGTATTCCCGAAACCAGGAACTGAGGGTCATGTGCCAGCGCCGCCAGAAGTCGGTAATGCTGCGGGAAATATACGGATAGTTGAAATTCTGCGGGAAATCAAAGCCCAGCATCTTGCCGAGGCCGATGGCCATGAGGGAATAACCGGAGAAATCAAAGTAGATCTGAAAGGAAAAAGCCACGGCTCCCAGCCAGGCGGCGGGCGAAGAGATCCCTCCGGCGCCCATAGCCTCCACCTCGCTCCAGAGAGCACCGATGTTGTTGGCCAGCAGCACCTTGCTGCCCAGGCC
>CAKXAF010000269.1 GCA_934869045.1 uncultured Nitrososphaerota archaeon
GCTCTCCACTCCGCGGACCTGCTCCACAAAGCTCTTGGTCACAGGCTGGTTGTAGGCGATGATCGCCAGCACCTCCATAGCAGCGCCAGACAGCGGAGCGTTTTTTCGGGACGCCAGCACGGCGGCGATCCGGTCCTCATAGCAGCGCTTGCTGCACAGTTGAACCGTTTCCCCCAGAAAAAGCAGCTCGATCCCCCGGTCGTCCTTCTGAAGCCGCTCGGCATAGGCCAGCAGCTGCTCCCGGACAGCGGCGGCCTCCAACGAAAGCCCTGCCGCAAGTCTGGTGATCTCAACCGGTTCGCCGCAGGCAAATAAAACAGCCTCCAGCAGGCTGAAGGGATTTTTGATCATATTGTCGCCCTTCCTTAAACAGAGGATTTCAGCGGCTCCCCGCTGTCCGGTTCTGGCTTGTCCCGCCGGAAATAGACGGTGGTATTGTCGTCACTCACCACAATCCTCTTGGATTTCATCAGCTCCAGCATCGCCAGGAAGGTCGCAATCAGTTCGCTGCGGTCCGGCGCCTGGAAAAACTCCTCATATGCTACCTGCCCGGTCCGGTAGAGCTTCTTGAGGATATAGACAATTTTCGAAGTCACGGACACTACCCGCCTGCTGACGATGCCGGAAAAGGCCGCTGCCGGAGGCGGAAGCCGCCGCGCCGCCTTACCGGCCACCACCCGATAGCCCGCCAAAAGCTCCTCCGGCCGATGGCTCCCATGGTAAACCGTGTCGCAGCGCACTTTGGCCTGGGGCCGGACAAACACCCGGTTTCCCAGATACATATCCGTCATTTCCGCAGCGATTTGCTTGCAGAGGCTGTACTCCAAAAGCTGCCCCTGAAGCTCTCTCCGGAGCTGTTCCCCTTCCTCCTCCTGCTTGGGAAGAAGAGAGACCGTCTTGATATAAACCAGCCGCGCCGCCATTTTCAGAAACTCGGACGCGACCTCCAGATCCGCCACCCGCATCTGTTCGATGTAGTCCAGATACTGCTCCAAAAGGGCGGAGATTTCAATGTCGTTGATGTTCAGCTTATGCTTGGAGATCAGGTAAAGGAGCAGCTCCAGCGGCCCCTCAAACTCTCCATAATGAAATTCCAGCTGTACCGCCATGACGCCGCCTGTTACAAAACCGCCCGGGCGATCACATCGACAAACCCAGTCAGAAAGTCCAGCAGCCGAAACACGTGCCCCTGTACGAAGCTCAGCGGCCCGTCCAGCAGCCCAATAAAAATTGCCGCAAACAACGCCAGCATGATGATCCGCTCATAGCGCATGATCTGAAAGTACGTCCGCTCCGGCAGCACCAGGTTGAGGATGCGCGAGCCGTCGAGAGGCGGGATCGGGATCAGGTTAAATACGCCCAGTCCCACATTCAGCGACACCATCAGCAAAAACGCGCTGGCCAGGGAGGACAGCATCTCTCCCAGAAGCCCTGCGGATACAAATCCGGTGTAATAAAGCGCTTTATAGACGATGGTGCAGACAAAAGCCAACAACAGGTTGGAGAGCGGCCCGGCCATAGCCGTGATCGCCATCCCAGCCTTTCGGTTCTTGAAATAGTTAGGGTTGACCGGCACCGGTTTTGCCCATCCAAAGCCAGCCACCAGCATCAGCACCGCCCCCATGGGGTCCAGGTGCTTCAGCGGATTGAGAGTCAGACGCCCCTGGTATTTCGCGGTGGGGTCGCCCAACTTATTGGCCGTCCAGGCATGAGCGAACTCATGGAAAGGCAGCGCCGTCAGCAGGACGATCAGCCGGACAACGGTCCGGTACAACAGAGAAACGATACTCGTCGGCATATCTAGGATACCTCGTAACTGTCAAAATATTCCGCCGGCCTTGCAGCGGCAGCTTGTACAATAGTTTTATTATATCGTTTCCCCTAAAAAATTACAAGGGATATCCCGTGAAATTCAAGGTTTTTTCACGACTTCCCAAAAATCTTTGAAAAAAAGCTTGCTTTTCGGGCGCGAATCTGCTAGAATAATAACGTTATGTGAACCTAAAGGAGGTGCAGTATTATGGCAAAATGTGATTTCTGCGGAAAAGGCGTAACGTTTGGGATTAAGGTTTCTCACTCTCACAGACGTTCCAACAGAACCTGGAAACCCAATGTAGTGCGTGTGAAGGCAATCGTAGACGGCAAGCCCTGCCGCGTTTATGCCTGCACCCGGTGCCTGCGTTCCAATAAAGTGACTCGGGCAATCTAACCCTCCGTGCGGAATGATAAAAGGCGCTTTCCTCCGGGAAAGCGCCTTTTTCCATGCCGGAAGATCCCAAAAATCCCCGCCTGTGCTTCCAAAGGCGGGGATTCTGCTTTTATGCCTGGGGAGGATTGGGACCCTGCTGATAGGGATTGTAGTAATTGCCATAATTGCTGGCGTTATAGGCCGCAATCAGGGAATTGAGGTTCTTGACAAACAGGTAAATGCCGATCCAGGAGCCAATGCCGCAAATCAGGGCGCCCAGCAGGATCCACAGCAGGTAGCTGGTCCCGTTTTCCGAACAGGGAATATTGTTCCGGTCCGCCAAAGCTTTAATTCGGTTGCCCTGGTCATAATACCAGTAATAGGAATAGAAGCCGCAGGTCACGATCGACAGCAGCACGGCGGTAGAAGGCTCGGTATTCCGCCCGTCATCGCCGACCATGGTGTTGATGTCCCGGGTTGTCGTGTAAATAAAGTAAAAGGAATAGATGCCGCAGGTGACCAGGTTCAGCAGGAGCAGGGTGACGAAATTTCTTTGTTGGATCATAATGAGCCAATACCTCCATTCAAGTTCTGTGGGAATTCAAGAAAACAGAGAAACGATCCAGTGCAACAGGTTGTTGGGCTGATATTCCATAGGCGGCGAGTCAGGAAAATACAAGATCATCCGTACCGCATAGACTCCCAACACCAAAACCAGGAGCAAGATGCTGAGCGCCGTGTTCCACTTTGGATTCTGAAAAATACCTCTCGGGAAAAGGAACTGCATCAGCAGAAGCGGCAAAGGCAGGAACCAAAGCGGATGATAGGAAAAAGCCCCCTGAAAATCCAACCGCAAAGCCGCAAGATGCGCCCGTGTCATCCCGCACCCCGGACACGGGATACCGGTGATATGCCGGAACAGGCACCCAATATCCAAAACCAGAACCAGACCAACCACCGCAAGAAAAAGGCCAAGAACCCGGCGCAGCGTCAGCCGTTCCATTTTATGAAGCACAGAGTTCTCCTTTCCAAGAATTCCACGATACCTTGTATAAATTTTATCATCTTCCGAAGCGCTTGTCAACGGAATCGCCGCAAATTCGGCGGAATGATGAAATGCGGGAATCTGATTCTTCCGCCAGCCGCAAAACGGCCAAATCCGTCTTCTTCCCTGCTCCGCGAAAAGAAAAAGGCCATGCGGTCTCTTGACAGGATTTCTGAAATCGGATATAATAAACAGGCTGAGAAGACTGTGTGGCAGCGTGGAATCATCCATGAGGAAAGTCCGAGCATCACAGGACAGGATAACTGCTAACGGCAGCCGAAGGCGACTTCAGGGAAAGTGCAACAGAGAGATACCGCCGGATTCTATCCGGTAAGGGTGGAAAGGCGAGGTAAGAGCTCACCGGGGCGGGGGAAACCCCGCTGCCATGTAAACCCTATCCGATGCAACACCAGCTGGGAGGCTATCACTGGTCCGGTGCTCCCGAAAGGTGGCTTGAGCGGCATGGCGACATGCCGTCGAGATAGATTGTCACACACGACAGAACTCGGCTTACAGGTCCTCTCAGCATTTTCAACAAATTCCCCATTACAAATCGG
>CAKXAF010000270.1 GCA_934869045.1 uncultured Nitrososphaerota archaeon
GGTGAAGCTGGCCGGCGACGGCAAGACTGCCAAGGGCCTGTGGTACTCCATCGGTCAGGACACCAAGCCCAACGGTGACGGCACCGCGCTGGCCATGTGGAACACCGGCAAGGTCGCCATCGAGAACGTAAAGATTACCGTTTCTTCCGCGGCGGACGCAACAACCGGCGGCGCTTTCTCTCCCGCCAACTCCTCGAATACTTTTTTTGTCCAGAGCATTCCTGCGGGCGGGACCATTGAAGAGTCCATCGACCTTCTTCCCAAGGCAGACGCGGCTCCCAAGTCCTACGGCCTGGATATTGCTTTCAGCTATGAGGCAGTGGTCAACAAAGAGCGTATTGAGATGAATCCCACGGAAACCATCTCCATTCCTCTGACTCAGCCGGACCGCTTTGAGGTCGGCGACCTTCAGATGTGGGGACCGGTCATGCTGGGCGAAACCCTGGGCGGTTATGTTTCCTATGTCAACAAGGGCAAGAGCACCATCTTCAACCTGTCGGTCAAGGTGGAAGGAGAAGGCTTTACCACTGCGGAAAGCGAAACCTATATCGGCAACGTGGAATCTGGCTCCGGCGACAGCTATGAGCTTTCCCTCAACACCAATCAGGCGGGGGCCATCACCGGCAAGCTGATTTTCTCCTATGAGGACGCCAATGGCGAGGTCAAGGAGATCGTCAAGGATTTTGAAAGCGAAGTCATTGAAAATACCCCTATCGACCCTGACATTGACAATCCCGATGTTCCGATCGATGTGCCGGAGGAACCGGGTTTCCCTGTCTGGGGCTGGGTTGCAATTGTTGCTGGCGGTGTGATCGTTGCGGCAGTCGTTGTTGTGGTGGTTGTAAAAGCAGTCAAGAAGAAAAAGCAGAAAGCCCTGGATGCGGAAGACGATTATGACGATGAGGATATGGGTGCGGCAAAATGAAACTGAGAGATATGATCGTCATGAGCCTCTCGAACCTCTGGAAACGGAAAGTTCGGACGCTTTTGACCGTGACCGGCGTCGTGATCGGCACCTGCGCCATCGTGGTCATGATCTCTTTGGGACTTGGCATGCAGAAAACCATGCAGGATTCGTTGGCGCAGATGGGCGATCTGACCATTATCAGTATTTACAATTATGGCACTTCCACGCCGGAACCGCTGGATGACGCCATGTTGGAAAAATTCCGGCAGCTCAAGTATGTGCAGGCGGTGACGCCGGCTTACAGTCCTCAGAACTGGGGTTCGTTTACCATCAAAAGCGGGAAATATGAATATTCGGGCCAGATTACCGGTGTTGATTTTGACGCGCTGCGGCTGATGGGCTATGAAATGGAGCAGGGACAGATGCCGGATGATACGACGGGCTACGAGGATAAGGTAGTATTCGGCGCCTCTGCGGGATATGATTTTCATAATCCCAAAAAGGGCGGCAATCGCTATTGGATGAGCGGACAGCAGGGCGAACCGGATGTGGACGTCATGAATGATAAGCTGGAACTGATTATCAATAAGCAGGAGGAAACCAATAAAAAGGCACCAGTCCATAAGATCACCTGTTCTGGCATCATGATGGAGGATTGGAGCCGCAATCCGTCCCCTTACGGCGTTTTTTTGGATGTTCATTATCTGCGTTCTCTGGAGAAAGAGTACAACAAGCTCAACAACATCAAAGAGGACAAAAGCAAGGTTTTTGCTTACAACAACGTCTACATCAAGGTAGATGACATGAAGCACGTGGCTGAGGTTGAAGAAATCGTCAAGAGCTACGGTTTTGAGACAAGTTCCATGGAATCCATTCGGAAGCCCCTGGAAGAACAGGCGCGTCAGCAGCAGCTGATTTTCGGTGGGCTGGGTGCGATCTCCCTTCTGGTTGCGGCACTGGGCATTACCAATACCATGATCATGTCTATTTATGAGAGGACCCGGGAAATCGGCGTGATGAAGGTCCTCGGCTGTGTGATCAGTGATATCCGTGCCATGTTCCTGATGGAAGCCGGCGGAATCGGCCTGCTGGGCGGGATCATCGGCGTTGGCGTCAGCTACGGAATCTCCTTCCTCATCAACTCCTTTGGCGGAGGGGGAGGAGGCGGTGATATCTGGAGCCCCGGCGGCATCGGGATCGGCGGGCTCTCCATCATCCCCTGGTGGCTGGTTATCGGCGCGCTGGTTTTTGCGACCATGATCGGACTGATATCCGGCTTTTCCCCGGCCAATCGCGCTGTGAAGATCAGTGCGCTGACGGCCATCAAACAGGAGTGACCCTTTCAAAAAAGGCAGGCAGACGCCTGCCTTTTCTTTTTATCCTGTTTCCTTAAAATCCTGTTGGCAAAATCTGTCTGATGTGCTATGATAAAGGGAAGAAGCAAGGGGGAATTTGATGCAGAACAGAATGCGGCAGGATGCAGAGCAGATCGCGCGGGAAGCGATTCGCTCCTGCCTGCCTGACAAGGCGGTAAAACGGGCGCTGGAGGGCAGACACTTTTCAGGCAGGGTCGTTCTTGCGGCCATCGGCAAGGCTGCGTGGCGGATGGCCGCGGCGGCTTGGGAGGCCTTGGGGCCGGAACAGATCCAGCGCGGCGCCGTTTTGACCAAATACGGCCATCTTTCCGGCCCCATCGGAACGTTGGAGCTCTATGAGGCGGGTCACCCGGTTCCGGACGCCGCGTCGGTGGAGGGAACCGGTCGGATTCTGGAACTTGTCCACGGCCTGCGCCCGGAGGACACGGTGCTCTTTTTGGTATCCGGCGGAGGGTCGGCGCTGTTTGAAAAGCCGTTGGTTCCGTTGGAGGAACTGGCGGACGTCAACCGGCAGCTTTTGGCCTGCGGGGCTTCTATCGCGGAAATGAACACCATCCGAAAGCGGCTTTCAGCGGTAAAGGGCGGCCGCTTTGCGGAGCTGTGCCGGCCGGCCCGGGTTTTTACGGTGGTGCTGTCTGACGTGGTCGGCGATCGCCTGGATGTGATAGCATCCGGCCCGGCTTGTCCGGACGCTTCTACCTCAGCAGAAGCGTTGGCTATAGCAAAACAGTATGGGCTGCGGCTTTCGGCACAGGCCTGGGAACTGCTTCGCCAGGAGACGCCAAAGACGCTGGATCATGTGGAAATGAAGATCACCGGCAGCGTTTCGGAGCTGTGCCGGGCGGCTGCGGATCAGGCGGCTGCTCTGGGGTACCGGCCGTGGATTCTGACGGATACCATGGACTGCCAGGCCAAAGAGGCAGGGGCCTTTTTAGCTTCCTGCGCCCGGTATCAGCGGAACCACGGAACGGAGCCCACGGCATTGATTGCTGGGGGAGAAACGGTGGTAGAGCTGACCGGCGGCGGCCTGGGAGGGCGGAACCAGGAGCTTGCTCTTTCTGCGGCGGCGGTACTGGACGGAACAGAGGGCGTGACGCTGCTTTCCGCTGGTTCTGACGGAACGGACGGCCCGACGGACGCGGCGGGAGGGATCGTGGATGGAAGTACGGCGGAAGCCCTTCGCTGGGCGGGCATTTCGATTCCGGAGATTTTGAAAAATAACGATGCCTATCACGCGCTGGGCCGCTGCGGCGGGTTGCTGGTCACAGGCCCTACGGGGACCAATGTCAACGATGTTGCGGTGGCGCTGGTGCGTCCCGCAGGCCGCTGAAGGGCTTGACAGAAAGAGGAGTGCTATCATGATGCAGAGATCTGATCCTTTGAAGCGGGTGCAGGCGGTGCTGGCCCAGACGCCGCCGAAGATGGCATATACTGGCGGAAATTTTTCCCAGTGGCAGGAAAGGGCGCGGAAAAGGCTGGCGGAACTGCTG
>CAKXAF010000271.1 GCA_934869045.1 uncultured Nitrososphaerota archaeon
AATCATCGCTGAAGGCAAATTCCCAGCTGCGGGGAAGATGGGAACGCTGGTCCACGGCAAAATGATAGGAGACACTGATGCCGATGAAGCCTTCATGGAGCCCGCCGACGCTGATAAGAGGGCGCTGGGCAAAATAGGGGGTACAGAGGGCGATCAGCTCCCGCACAAAGGCGGCTCCGATCTGAGCGGAGGATTCCTGCGAGGAGAAGGCGAGGATGGCGATCAGGTCCCCGTCCATGCTTTCCACCAGCTCATGCTGACAGGCTGCGAGGGAATTCAGGCGGTTGTGGAGGCCGTTCATCAGCTCTACGGCCGTATATGGCTCCATACGGGCGCTGTCGGAGCCGGCACCGGAGAGGACGAGCACCTGATAAAAGCTGGCGGCGGAGAAAGGGATCCGGTAGCGGGCCAGATCCCGCTGGATGGCGTTTTGGTCAAAGTAGCCCTTCAAAAGCTGTTTGACAACATCGGTGCGGACCATCTTTTCGTATTGCTCCGCGCTGGCCTTCATGCGGAGGTTCTCTTCCTCCAGAGTTTCAAAGGAATTTTCAATGATGCGGTAGTCGGAAAGGTGAGAATCGGACGGCGCGGCGCTGCTGTGCTGGGAAATCCGGCTGAGCACCCGGCCCAAGGGACGGTAGGTGAGGATGGAGAGCAGGTAAGAGAGGAGGATCCCTGCAAGGAAAAAGGCAACGTACAGGCCCAGCAGGGTGAAAAACTCATCGGCCGGAATGGTTGAGGCGCTGGAGGAAAAGGCATACTGATACTTCCAGCCCAGGAGGGCTCCCGGGTAAGACATCTGGACGGCGTCTGACGGAAGGCTGGCTGAGGAAACTCCGGAGGTCAGGATCGGGCTGCCGTCCGATCGGCTGATGCACAGGGACAGCATGGAATCCGGCATCATGCGGGCGGAGGTTTCCCGGAGGGAGCGGAGGCTGACCAGGTAACAGATATAGGCCCGGGGCTGGGGGATGTTCTCCAGGGGCGCGGTGAGGACCAGGGTGTTGGAGGAAAGCGACTCCTCCAGGACAGGGGACTCCTGCAGGGAGAGGGAGGAGCGGATATCTGCAAGGACCGCCGCCTGCTGCGTTTCCGGGATGCTGAGGAGACGCAGATACTCGTCCAGAGAGAGCCACCCCTTGGTGGAGACGCAGACGTTCCGCTCCGGAAAGAGGAGGGCCATATCCATGACGATACTGGAGTTGCCCAGATAGAAGGGCATCTCCAGGAGGATTTCCCGACGGCGATTGGCATCGAAATAGCTGTCAAAGGCGGCTGCGCCGGAGTAGAGCTTGTGTACCCAGGAGACCTGCCGGAGCTGCTGCGTGTTTGTCACCAGCTTTTGCAGTTCCTCGTTGAGCTGGCAGCTGACGCTGCGGGAATCCTCCAAGGTTTTCAGCGCCGTCTCCCGCTTGATCCGCTGGACCGTGCCGTACCAGGAGGAAGCCGCCATGATCGTGGTCAGCGTGGTGAGGAGGACCACATAGGAAAAGAAAAAGGTCCAGAAGGTGCGGCTGGTATAATGGCGGTGGGGGGATTGTCGGGGAGAATTCATAGAACGCGCTCCTTTATGGAATTTGCAGCGGAAAAACGGCAGTACGCCCGGCGAACTTTCACCGGGCGGCAGCTGCCGTATGTTTCAGAGTTGGGGGTCAGGAGGCCATGAAGCGGTCGTGGCGGGACTGATAGGCGGCCAGAACTTCCTCCAAGCCCATGCCCTTCATTTCTTCAATAGCGGCGTCCAGCTCTTCCAGGGGCTTGTTGCCAAGGATGATATTGACCAGAAGCTCCTTGGAATAGGTGTCAAGAGTGGTGTAGTACTGGTCGATGGCGGCGCTTTCTTCCTCTGTGGGCATTGCGATTGCCTGGGAGGTGGAGAAGTCGTAGTCGTAGGACTGCATGGCGATTTCGAAGTCCTGCTTGGCCTGGGAGACACCCGATTCGAGGAGCACGTCTGCCCATTCTTCCTGAATATTCACAACAGGAAATACAGTATTCCCGCAGAGGTGGTTGCCGACGGATTCCTTGGATTCTGCGCGCTGCTCATCGGTATAATCCGGATGAATCAGTACCTTGCGGTCGCCGTCCCATTTGAAAGAGACACCTTCCACGCCCCACATGCTCAGTTCGGCATATTCTTCGGTGTAAAGGACATCAAAGAGGGCAACGGCGCCTTCCAGATCCTTGCAGTTTTTGGTTACGCCGAAGCGCTGATAGACCAGGGCGGAGGGCTCACGGCGGAAGACGGGGTTGATGCCGTCCACGGCGGTAGGCATAATGGGCGCGTATTCCGCACCGTCTACGGCGGCCATGGGCTCCAGCCAGTTTTGCTGGACATAGCTGCACAGGGCGCCTGCTTTATTCTCCGTGACCTTCTGGTCGCTGACCTCGTTGGTTGCACCGATGAGGGAGGCGTCGATGATACCGTCGGCCACGAGCTTCTTCATGTACTCCAGATAGGGCTTGATGCCGGGCTGGAGCCAGGGGGTAACGGCCTTGTCGGTATGGTTCTCGATATCAAAGAGATTGGGCGCGAGGCCGAAGGACTGGGCAATGCCATTATCGAAGCCGTCTACGCCGAAAAGGGCGATCTCGTCCGGGGAATTGTTGCCGTTGGCATCGCTGTCGCGGAAAGCCTTTAAGACGGTGTAGAGCTCGTCAACCGTTGTTGGTACGGTGAGATCCAGCGCATCAAGCCAGTCCTTCCGGTACTGGACGGCAAAGCCGGTGCCGCGGGTATCCTCACCGTTGAGCTTGCGATAGGAGAGGCCGGGATACCAGTAGATCTTGCCTTCCGGGGTGGAAAGCTGCTTGACGGCGTTAGGCCAGTATTTTTCCCACATGGAGAGGGTGTTTCCGTTGGAGTACTGGTCAATGGCGGCCTTGATGTCCACGAGAGAGCCCTGAGCGCCCATATCAAGGACCTCCTGGTCCGTCAGGTCGGAGAGGTTGACCACATCGGGCAGGTCGCTGGCGGCGGCCATACGGGTCTTGATGATGGTGGGGTATTGCTCCTTGGGAACCAGTTCGAACTCACAGGTGACGCCGGCATCGCTGAGGAGCTTTTCAACAGCCTGCCAGGCAGGGTACTGGTCGCGGTCGGAGAAGGGGGCGCAGTCAAAGCGCCGGTCCTTGCCGAGGACGGTGATGGTATGCTGGGCTGTGCCGCTTTCCGAAGAAACCTGGGAGCTCCCGGCGGAGGAGGAGACGGAGGAATCGGCGGTGGAGGAAGAACTGCCGTTTCCGCCGCAGCCTGTCAGAGCCGAGGCTGCAAGAATGCCGGAGAGGATCCATGCGGTTGATTTCTGGATGTTCATATAATTGCCTCCTAAATGAAAGTATAACATATAGAAAAGGGAAACCCCTATCCTTTCAGAGAACCGAGCATGACGCCTTTGATAAAATATTTCTGGAAACAGGGATAGATCAGCATGATGGGGGCTGAAATGAAAAAGATCATGGTGTATTTCAGCTGCTGGGAGGAGAGCATTTTCTTGACCGCGTCCTGCATCTCACTCATGGTCATGATTTTTTTTAGATCCACGGTCTGAGCGATCAGGATGCGCTGGAGATACATCTGGAGAGGGTGGAGGTTCTCGTTAGGGAGGTAGACCATAGCATTGAACCAGGAATTCCAGACGCCTACGATGGTGTAGATGGCAATGACGGCCAGCACCGGCTTGGAGAGGGGCAGGTAGATTCGCCAGAGGGTCTGGAAATGGTTGGCTCCGTCAATGGTGGCCGACTCTGCCACCTCGCCGGGAATGGACATG
>CAKXAF010000272.1 GCA_934869045.1 uncultured Nitrososphaerota archaeon
ATATAGGTGCAGCCCAGTCTTTGCGCTTCTATCGCGTCCCGTACCGAATGACAGGACGCGCCGATACAGGTAAAAGCAGCCTTTTGCCTGCCGTTCAATTCATACAGCATGGGAAGGGGCAGATGGATGGCTTTCACGCCCAGTTCTGCAGCCACGCCGGCGAAGCTGTGCAGAATACAGGCCGTACCATGGGCGCGGCAGATCTCCAGCACCTGCTCCGCAAGAACCTTATATTCCTTCTCCGGCAGATCCTTTTCCCGCAGGATGATCCCAGCGGGCTTGCAGGCGGCAAGCTGATCAATGCGGCGGAGGAAACCCGTGCCGCAGAGTTTTCGGTTGGTCACACATAAAAGATCAGACATACAGGTAGTCGTTCAGAACCGGCTGGAGTCCTTCCCGGATGATATCCTGATACATAGCTGCCAAGCTGCGGCCATCGCAGATTTCGAACTGCTCGTCACCTTCCCCGCCGTCCGTCTCCTTTCCGGTATATTTGCTTTCGTGATCGCCGATGCCGGTAGATACGCCTGCGGAAACCTTGGTGGCCGCGATTTTCACGATGCCATTGCGAAATTCGGCGCTCTCGCGGGAGGAAACCGTAATCCCAACAAAGGGCAGGAAGATGCGGTAAGCGCAAAGGATCTGGCAGAGCTGTTTTTCGCCTACATCCTGCGGATTGATCTGATCATTGTTGACGATGGGACGCAGTCTGGGGCAGGAAAGAGACATCTCCGCCCAGGGATACTTTCTCTGCAGATAATACACGTGGAGAGCGCTGGCCAGCGCATCTTTGCGGAAGCTGGAAAGGCCAAGCAGGGCAGAAAACGCTACGCCGCGCATCCCGCCCATGAGAGCGCGCTCCTGAGCGTCAAAACGATAGGGCCAGACACGCTTGTTCCCCATCAAATGCAGGGTTTCGTACCGATCGGTGTCATAAGTCTCCTGAAACACGGTCACATAATCCGCTCCGCATTCATGGAGGTAACGGTATTCATCAGAGTTTACCGGATAAATTTCCAGACCGACCATTCGGAAATATTTCCGCGCCAGCCTGCAGGCTTCGCCGATGTAGGACACATCGCTCCGGCTGCGGCTCTCGCCAGTGAGGATCAGGATCTCCTCCATGCCGCTGTCGGCGATGACCTTCATCTCATGTTCAATCTGTTCCATGGACAGCTTCATCCGCCGGATATGGTTGTAGCAGTTGAACCCGCAGTACACGCAGTAATTTTCACAATAGTTGGCGATATACAGCGGCGTGAACAAATAGACGGTATTACCGAAGTGCCTGCTTGTTTCCAAACGGGCCCGTGCGGCCATCTGCTCCAGGAACGGCTCCGCCGCAGGAGAAAGCAGCGCCTTAAAATCCTCCAGCGAGCAGGTCTTGTGTTCCAAAGCAGCCCTCACGTCCCGTGAGGTATAGACGTCCGGATCATAGCTGTTCATTTGCGACAGAACCTTCTCACAGACGCCAGAGCGGATCTGTTCCATACCAGGCAGATATTCCATATGGTTTGACCGGGAATGAGGGTCATTTTCCAGGCGGTGCTTTTTCTCAAGCGCCTCGGGAGAGAGCAATTCCGAATCCACTAAAAACTGATTTTGCAAAGGATCACCTCAATTCCGCAAAAAGCCGGTCAACGGGTCTGAGGCGGATGCACCGCGCGTGAGCACACGGCCCAGACCGGCTAAATATGCCTTTCGCCCCGCCTCAACAGCCTGACGAAATGCGGCAGCCATCATGGGAAGGTCGCCTGCAGTGGCAAGAGCCGTATTCGCCATAATGGCCGCAGCGCCCATTTCCATAGCCTCACATGCCTGAGATGGCCGTCCTATACCGGCGTCCACAATAACAGGAAGATCGATCTCATCAATTAAGATCTGGATAAATTCCTTGGTGGCCAGCCCTTTATTGGAGCCGATTGGCGCGGCCAGCGGCATAATGGAGGCGGCGCCGGCATTGGCCAGGTCACGGGCGGTGTTCAGGTCTGGGTACATATAGGGCATGACCACAAACCCCTCCCCGGCAAGGAGCTCCGTCGCCTTGATGGTTTCGGCGTTATCTGGAAGGAGGTATTTGGCGTCCCGCATGATCTCGACCTTCACAAAATCGCCGCAGCCCAGTTCGCGGCCCAGCCTTGCAATGCGAACGGCTTCCTCTGCACTGCGCGCACCTGAGGTATTCGGCAGCAGGGTGACTCCTTTGGGGATGTAGTCCAGAATATTCTCCTGGGCCCGGGTATTGGTACGGCGGATTGCCAGGGTGATGATCTCCGCCCCCGCGTCATGCACCGCAGCTTCGATCAGATTCAGCGAATATTTTCCGGAACCAAGAATGAATCTGGAGCGGAACTCGTGACCGCCGATCATCAGCATATCGTTTGTGTTCATAATGCCACCTCTTAAAAGATTAAAATTTGCAGACAGTGAATCGGGTCCGCATCCGTCATTTTACAGGCCGGTCTCTCCCGCGATGAGCCGGATAACAGCATGAGCCTGATGGGCGGCACAAAGCATCACTCTGGAAGCGAACAGGCCGCCTTCTTCCGCCGTCTCACTGGTTTCATCCCCGCTAAGGATAAAATGGCTGGTGATTTTTCTGGTTCGGATGCAGTTTCCGGATCCCAACCCGGCCATACCGGACGCCGCCGCTATATACTTCTCCGGCAGTTGCTCAAGGACGCCGTTGACCAGCATAGCCTTATCCTCCGGACCGTCAAAAGCTTCGCAGATCACATCGGCGTCCTTCAGCAGGAAAGAAAGGTTCTCCGGTGCAACGCGGCAGGTGTGGGCCACGATCTCCGTATAGGGCGCAATTTCTCGCAGGTTCTCGGAAAGTGCGTCCGTTTTGTATAGGCCGATCTGCGTGGCCTTGTATTGCTGCCGGTGCAGATTGGTGATATCCACACGGTCAAAATCGATGAGAATCAGCTTACCGATGCCGGTCCGCGCAAGGCAGAGCGCAATATTGGAGCCCAGCCCGCCAAGCCCACAGACGGCAACGGAAGCGGCAGCCAGCTTCCCTTGCAGCTGGCTGCCGTGCCGCTGCTCCAGCGCCTGACGCATTTCCTCCCTGGATGGAATTTCTCCCACATTAACCGCCTCCCACAAAGCTGACGATTTCTACAGCATCACCATCCCGCAGGACGGTCTGCCCGTAAAATGCCCTGGGCACGATATCGCCATTCCTTTCCACGGCGATACGTTTGAGGTCATACGCTGTCGTTTCCAAAAACTGCGCCAGCGTACGGCCGGCCGTATCGTACTCTTCCCCATTGATCTTTACCATAAATTTTCCTCCAAACGCAAAAATGCAGGGAGTACCGATTTGGTTACTCCCCGCATAAAAATACAGTGTCTCGAAATGTCCCTACGTTGGCATTATCCAAATCAGGTATATGGGTCGAAGTTCTGAACTTCCTCTCAGCCTGTCAAACAAGCTCCCCGTTTCATTTACAAAATTCAGTATAATTCGGTTGGGAAAAAATGTCAATATCAATATAAAAATATATCCGGTCATATTCTGGAGTCTCATATTCTGGAGTCAGATGCAGGTGTCACGGACAAATTGTATATTACAGGAATGCTTTCGCGAAGCGGTCATATGTTTTTGTAACGCGGAGTATGGAAAAATGCACAAAAAACAGAGCATACTCTAAAAAAATAGTGTAAACGTGCCGAAAATGCCGAAAATCCATTGACAAACGCCCTTTAAAGGGGTAAAACACCACTATGGCAATT
>CAKXAF010000273.1 GCA_934869045.1 uncultured Nitrososphaerota archaeon
AAGCCCCGGCAGGGTTGTGGAACAATCCGCACTGATGGCAACTCCGCCCAGGGATGTGTGTGGTGCCGGTGCAACCTCCACCGGTTCCGCCGCCAAATCGATGCCATAGGCCGCATACCGCTCCAGATAGGCCGGGTAGGCTTCCTTCAGCCGTTCCCTGCCCACCGCTGCGGCGTCAAACCAGACTCCGCCGCCGGCTGTCCCGTTCCCTTTATCGATCTCCCGGAAGATTTTCCAGGAGAGAACGTCCTTATCCAACCGCTCCCTTTCCGGCGAAACTGCCAGAAACCGTTCCCCCGCCCGGTTGCGGAGACAGGCTCCTTCGTAAAACAAGGTGGTGATCATTCCCTTGCCCCTTACTCCGGCAGGAGACAGCCCGACGCAGGGCTCAAACTGAATAAATTCCAGATCCCGTACAGCGGCTCCCGCCAGGTATGCCATAGCGATTCCGTCTCCGCCGATATCCGCCGTATTGGTAGAAAAGGGGAAGATTCCACAAAATCCACCGCATGCCAGAACGACCGCTTCCGCCCGGATGCGGACAAACCGGTTCTGCGTGCGGTCATAGGCCAACGCGCCGGTTACACCTGCGGAATCCGTAAAAAGCCGCAGCGCCCGGTATCCCCCGCAGAAGTGGACGTTTCCGCGGGCGGCAAGCCTCTCGCGGAGTCTCCCCATCAGCACGGCTCCCGTGTGGTTTCCGGCACTGGCCACTCGAGGGACGCTGGCCCCCAGCGGATGCAGCAGGGACAAAGAGCCGTCTGCCTCCCGATCCAGGCTCACTCCCAGCCGTCTAAGCAGATCTGGTACCGTAAGGCTTCCACCCGCCAGTTTTTCTGCCAGCGCGGGATCATTTTGAGACCGTCCGCTCCGGCAGGTATCCTCCAAAAGCAGATCCGGGGAATCTCCCGGCCCCTGCGGCAGGCTGAACCCGTGGATGTAAGGGGATGCTCCGCCGCCATCCAGCAGCATAGCCACTGGCCTTTCCGGACCGGCCTCCCAGGCGGCTGTAAGGCCGGAAAGACCCCCGCCGATAATCAGAACACCGGTCTCCATTTGATCCGCAATTCTCATCACTTACCGCTCCCAGATGCCGCCCTTGGCCATAGATCCCACATTTTCCACAAACAGATTGAGAAAACGGGAATATTTCGTGCGGTCGTGCTTCCAGGAAAACCCGAACAGCCGGGCGGAGATTTCTTCAGCGGAAACCTCAAGATCCACCCGTCGGGCCGCCACGTCGATGGTGATTCGGTCGCCGTCCCGAACCGCTGCCAGCGGCCCGCCCAGCGCGGCCTCCGGCGAGGCGTATCCGACGCTGAGTCCTGACGTTCCACCGGAGAAGCGCCCGTCCGTAAGGATCGCACAGGTGTGGTACAACGCGGGATACCCCTTCAACTCTTCCTGAAAAGGGAAGGCGGTCGTTCCGAATCTGCCCTTGAGACCCATATAGCGCAGAACCACCGCGTCTCCCGGCTGGATTTTCCCGGCCCGGAGCGCCTCCAGCCCGTCGTGCAGGGAGTCGTACACCCGTGCTTTGCCAGAAAAACTCCAAAGTTCCTGGGGAACTGCCGCAATCTTCAGGATTGCCCCTTCCGGGGCCAGGGTTCCGGTCAGCACACCGATGCCCGGTTCCTGGGAAACCGGGCGC
The DNA here is from genome assembly GCA_934869045.1 of uncultured Nitrososphaerota archaeon. Classification (GTDB taxonomy): domain Bacteria; phylum Bacillota; class Clostridia; order Oscillospirales; family Ruminococcaceae; genus Merdivicinus. The sequence continues at coordinate 1,652 of CAKXAF010000273.1, forward strand.
TCCAGTGAACGGATAACCTCCTCATTATAGCGCACGGCCCGGGCGGCATTTTCGGCCAGAGTACATCCGTTGACCGTGAGGCAGCCGCCATCCAGCCGGGGCATCAGCTGCTGGAGAAGAGCCTGCATCCCCCCCGCCAAATCCAGATCCTTCAGGCTGTAGGGGCCGCCGGGTGCCAGATTGGACAGCAGCGGGATCTCGTTGGACGCTTCGTCAAAGCGCTTCCACCAGGGAAGATCGTATCCGGCCTCATTGGCAATGGCCGGGATGTGCAGAATCAGGTTGGAAGAGCCCGCCACCGCCATATCCAGCTTAATTGCGTTACAGAAAGCTGCTTCGGTCATGATCTGCCGTGCCGTAATCCCTTTTTCCACCAGCTCCACGATCTGCTTTCCCGCCTGATAGGAAAGATGGCGGAGCTGGGAGCTGACCGCCGACATGGTGGAATTTCCCGGGAGAGTCATCCCCAATGCCTCGGCGATCATGCACATGCTGTTGGCTGTGGTCATGGAGGTGCAGGCTCCGCAAATTCCCCAGGAACCCGCGATCAAATCGTTATACTCGGTGCGGTCCATCTTTCCGGCCTGGACGGTGCCCACCTTATCCTGGGCATGGATGTGAAGGACCTCCCTGCCGCGCACCTGCCCTAGGGGCATATAGCCCCCCGTCACCAGAATGGTGGGAATGTCCAGCCGGGCCGCAGCCATCAGGTGCCCCGGCACGACGGAGTCGCAGGTACTGAGCATGACCATGCCGTCGAAGAAGTTGCCTTCCACCGTGATTTCCACCTGATCTGCGATGGAGTTGCGGCTTGGAACTTCAATGTAACGGGGATCCTTCAGACACATCCCGTCGCAGATGCCGGTAGTCATGACCTCTAATGGAAGGCCGCCGGCTTCCCGGACGCCTTCCTTGACCCGCTGGGCCAGCTCCCGGAGATGGACGTGCCCAGGGTTAAACTCGTTCCAGGAGTTTACGATGCCGATGATGGGCCGCTTCAGTTCTTCGTCCGAATAGCCCATGCCCCGCATCAGGCCGCGGCGGCATTCAGACGCTTCTCCCAACTCCCACTGGCTGCGCAGATGCGCGTAATCTTTCATCAAGGACCTCCTTAAAAGTCGTACATCATGCTGTCGATGGCACCGTCGATGGACTGCCCGCCGTCAATGACAAATGTTTGGCCGACAATAAACCGGGATTTCTCCTCGTCTGCCAGCAGCAGGGCCATGGGAACGATATCGTCCGGGCGGCCCAGGACTCCGGCGGGAATTTTGCGTTCAAAAGCCGCAATCTGTTCCTCGGTATAGCGCGTCGTCAGCTTGGTCTGGATAAAACCGGGGGCGATGCAGTTGACGTTGATGCCGTATTTGGCCACTTCCACGCCCAAGGTCTTGGTCAGCATGTTCATACCCGCCTTCCCAGCACAGTAAGGAAGCGCCTTCCGTTTCACCCAAGTGATCTGGCTGTGGATGGAGCTGATGTTGATGATGCGTCCCTTGATCCCTTTTTGGATCATGTCTCCGACAGCAATCCGGGAGCAGTAGGCCGCGCAGCTAAGATTCATCCGGATCTGGCGTTCCCAATATTCCACCGGCATTTCCGCGAAGCCACCGGCCGGGATTGACTGCGCTCCCCCCGCATTGTTGATAAGGACGTCGATCTTTCCCGCGTCCGCAAGAAAAGCCGCCAGCATCCGCTCGCAGTCCGCATTCTCGCTGACATCTGCCTGATAAAGCTCTGCCCGCGCCCCGATCCCACGGACCGCTTCAGCCACCGATCGGGCGCCGTCCCCGTCGCTGTGATAATTGATGCCGATAAACGCATATCCCTCACGGGCAAAGGCTTTCGCCAGCGCCGCGCCGATTCCGCGGGAGGCCCCTGTAATCAGAATGCTTTTTCCGTTGCTCATGTTGATTCCTTCCTTCTTTAATGGGTCTCCAGGAGAGGTTAGGCCTCTTCTGTACCTTGATCCAGCTCGGACCAGTCTGCCAGCGTCCGCAAAATCTCCATCCGGAAGGCGCAGGGCCAAGCCACCAGCCACTGGGAGGGCTGGAACGGTGCCAGCG
>CAKXAF010000274.1:0-2593 GCA_934869045.1 uncultured Nitrososphaerota archaeon
ATGAAAGGACGGATATGGTGATGAAAAGCAAGGGGTTGGCGATCTTCTTCGGGTTGATGCCGGGGGCGGGCCATATGTATCTGGGCAAGATGAAGCGGGGAATGACGCTGATGCTGCTGTTTTGGGGGGACATCGCGCTTTCCGCCACCCTCAGCATGGGAATTCTGCTGATGGCGCTCCCGGTCATTTGGTTTTACGCCTTTTTTGACAACCTGAACCTGGCATCCTATTCCCCCGAACAGCTGGCCGCCGCGCCGGATGAGTTCTTCTTCGGCCTGTTCAATGGAACCAAGGTCAAGGAACTGGCGCTTTTCCGTAAGCAGAACGCTCTTTTGGGATGGGGCTGCATTTTCATCGGTGCAGTCATGCTCTTCAACCTCTTTGCGCGGAGCATTCTGGAATGGGTCATGCAGGTCTTCGGTTACGACTATCTGGGATGGCTCTGGGAGATTTACTATAAGCTGCCGCAGATGCTAGTGGCGGTCCTGGTCATCATCCTGGGCGTCCATTTTATGAAAGGCGGCAAGAAGCAGGCCTCCAGCGACGAGATCACCCCCTACCGCGGGGAATAATTTACACACGAAAGGATGCAGCTTTCATGAACATCGATGAAATTCCGGTTCCGCAGGAGCCGTCTTTTGAAACAGATCCGCCTTCCGGGGAACCCTCTGGCCAGGCTTCAGGGCCGCAACCGGAGGATGGGCGGCAGTCCGTACCTCCTCCATCCCAGCCGCAGCCGGTTGGATTCGTTCAGGCAGGACCTCCGGTGCGGGAGCGCCGGGTAGGCCGGGTAACGTTGGGGATCTCCCTGGTTACGGCCGGCGTGCTGCTGCTGATTGGCCTGTTCAACCCTAGCTTCAGCATTTTCACCGCCGCGAAATTTGCGCCGGTTATTCTGATTCTGATCGGCACCGAGATCCTGGTCAGCACCTTTACAGCCAAAGGCTGCCGGCTCCGATATGACTTTCTGAGCATGTTTGTCTGCTTTCTGTTGATTTTCGGCAGCTTCGGGCTAGCGATGATTCCAGCAGCGTACCAGAATATTGTTGTCCGGGAGCGCCTTGAGACCAGGCTTTCGGATCAGATTGAGGAGGATGTCTACCGCGCTGCGGCATCAGAAGGCATCACCTCTGTGACTTGCCGCCTCTATCTGCAAGGGGGGCTGGATACCAGCTTCCAAGAGGATATGACCTATCCGGAGGTAGAAAAGCTGCTGGGAGGTCAATATTTGACGGTCTATCTGGATGAGGATTTCGAAAGTGCCGCCGCTTTTGCGGAAAAAGCGCGCAGGGTTCTGGACTGCATGACCGGGCTGGACCTTCCGGGGCCGCAGATCGAGATCGTTCAAAATAATGGCCGGATGCGGCTGGAACTCTACGACGCTTATCAGTGGGAGTTTTCAGCTGAGAAGCTGACAGGCCTCTGCGACATCCAGGAAGAATATGGAAATGAAGAGGATGAATCTTACTGAACAAAAACCGCTTCGGGCAAAACCGGAGCGGTTTTTGCTGACCACCGTATCGTTTTCACCAAGGAACCGGAGGTATTTTTGTTACGGATTTTGAAAAAAATTGCGGCGGAAGTGTAGACAAAAAGAAAAGGATACGATATAATGAAAACAATATCATTATGATGGGGGAGTTTGGTATTTCTTTTTTGAAATATCATTTCCGCTGTTTTTTCCTTCTTTCTTTCTTCCTGCTGCAGGTGCAGCGGGGTCTACATAAAGCCCAATTTAGAAAAGGAGATCGGATATATGAACGTTGATTGGACCTTTACAATGGGTGTGGTCCTGACGGGTCTGGTCGTGGTATTCACCGCGCTGGTCCTGCTGGTTCTGATTATTTATCTGTTCGGAAAGATCGCATCCGGCGTGAAACATGCCCCCTCTGTTCCAAAGACGGAGAAAAAAAATGCATCTGTGCCGAAAACCCCGGTCGTTGAGGTTGCTGCGGAGGGCTTGAGCGATGAGGTCATCGCCGCGATCACCGGCGCGATTTCTGCGATCCTCGCGGAGGAAAGCGATGGCAAATCCTACGTTGTCAAGAGTATCAAACGGGTCCGCAAAAACCGGCTTGCCTGGGGCAGAGCCGGCGCTGTGGAAAATACCCGCCCGTTCTGAGCGGAACATACTGACAGAAAGGACCTGGAAAGATGATCGAAACCTTTGTTAACAGCGTTACCGAGCTGTGGAATGGTTCGGGCTTTATGAATCTGGACTGGCGTCAGCTGGTCATGATCGCCGTTTCCTGCGCGCTGATCTATCTGGCGATCGTAAAGCAGTTTGAGCCGCTGCTCCTGCTTCCCATTGCATTCGGCATGCTCCTTGCCAATATCCCGCTGGCCGGCCTCAGCTCCTATAGCGAGAACGGACTGCTTTACTGGCTCTACCGCGGTGTCAAACTGGGGATTTATCCTCCGCTGATCTTCCTGGGTATCGGCACCATGACGGACTTCGGTCCGCTGATCGCCAACCCGAAGAGCTTTTTGCTGGGTGCGGCTGCCCAGGGCGGTATTTTCTTTACTTTTATCGGCGCAATGGTTCTGGGCTTTACCCCTCAGGAGGCCGGCTCCATAGCCATTATCGGCGGCG
>CAKXAF010000274.1:2603-3706 GCA_934869045.1 uncultured Nitrososphaerota archaeon
TGCCATTTACACCGCGAAGACCCTGCTGGCTGACGGCAACAACGAGCAGATGATCGGTTCTATTGCAGTGGCCGCATACTCTTATATGGCGCTGGTCCCGCTGATCCAGCCGCCAATCATGAAGGCGCTGACAACCAAGAAGGAACGTGCGGTCGTCATGGGCCAGCTCCGTCCAGTCTCCCGGACGGAGAAGATTATCTTTCCAATCGTCGTGACCCTGCTGGTGTCCTTCCTCGTTCCGGACGCAGCTCCGCTGGTCGGCATGCTGATGCTCGGCAACCTGATGCGCGAATCCGGTGTGGTTGACCGTCTGGTCAAGACGGCTCAGAACGAGCTGATGAACATCGTTACCATCTTCCTCGGTGTGACGGTAGGCGCTACTACCACTTACGATGTTTTTCTGACTTGGAAGACGCTGGGTATCGTCGCCCTTGGTCTTGCCGCTTTCTGCCTCGGCACCGCTTGCGGTGTGCTTTTCGGCAAACTGATGTACCTCTTTACCGGCGGGAAGGTAAACCCCCTCATCGGTTCTGCAGGTGTTTCCGCGGTCCCGATGGCGGCCCGTGTTTCCCAGAAGGTCGGCGCGGAAACCGATCCGACCAACTTCCTGCTGATGCATGCGATGGGCCCCAATGTTGCAGGTGTCATTGGGTCCGCCGTTGCAGCGGGCGTTCTGATTTCGATACTTGGATAATACAATGGCCGCCGGGATTTTTCCGGCGGTTTTTCCTTTTTTCGGGATATGTGCCAATTGACATTGTTTTCCGGATATATTATGATAGAAAGTGGGAAGATAACTAAAATTAGATCTGCCTTTTTAGGAAGAAAAACGAAAACAGGCAGAGTTGGAGGAATTTTGGATGAAAAACGCAAAATACCTGGAGTGGATGTCGCGCGTCCTGGAAGATCCGGATCTCACTGCTGAACTGGAGGCAGTTAAGGACGATGAGGATGGGCTTTATGACCGGTTTTACCGGGATCTGGAGTTTGGCACCGGTGGGCTCCGCGGAGTTATCGGCGCCGGGACGAACCGGATGAACATCTATACAGTCCGGAAGGCGACCCAGGGCTTGGCTGACTATGTCAATCAGAATGACCGGAAT
>CAKXAF010000275.1 GCA_934869045.1 uncultured Nitrososphaerota archaeon
CCTATCGGGATTGCTGGCAGGAGTTTGCCGAGATCGAATACAGCGGAGAAAAACAAAATGCTGTATTCCGGAAGGCACCTGGTGACCGGGATGTTTCGGGGGACTATCAGGTCTATGAGACGGTAATTGAACGTATTTCCGGGGCAAATACCGTCACGCTGAAAGGGAGCACCGGACAATTTGAGCTGGCCGTTTGGTCGGATGGAGAATTTTCCTATTCTGTTTCCCTTTCAGGAGGTATCTCTGAGGAGGAAATGCTGCGGATTGTTTCCGGGGCATCCTGACGCGGACTTTCGGGGCTGCTTCCGGGAGATTGTGCTGGGCGTGTTTCTGCCGGAGACTGGTCTGCCGCTGCATGCAATATAAAACGAACGTCCCTGCCTTTTTCCGGTGGGGACGTTCGTTTTATTAGGATGGACAGGCTAAAAATTGCCGCCGTTCCACCCCCAGTGTGAGGTCTCAGCATATTTGACGTAGATGCAGGACGGCTCTAGGCCCAGAACCTTTCCGAGGAGGGCAGTGACCTCAGCGGTCAGGCGTTCATAGGCCGTGGGGGGGCTGCTGCCGAAAACGCTGATTTCCACCATGGCCAGGGGCTGCTCCTGGCTGCCGCGGAACCATATCCGGCAATGGTCCTCAAAATCCACCATGAGCCACTGTTCGCTTTTGCCAGGGAGCAGTGCGATGGCCTTTCCGAAGCCAGTTTTCAGAGCGTTTTCCTGTTTTGGGGTGATAGAGCCGGTGAAGCGGGTGTGCATGTAGGGCATAAAAATCTCCTTTCGTTATTCAAAGGCCCAGTTTCCGTCGCGGAACAAGGCGATTTTCTCGCCATTTTTGGTGATGCCGGTGATCGAGAGATCGGGAGTGCCCAGCATGAAGTCCACGTGGGCGGCGGAATCGTTGAGGCCGTGGGCGGCCTGCTCTGCGTCATCCATTTCCAGGCCGCCCTGGAGGCATTCGGCAAAGGCTTTGCCGATGGCGAAGTGGCAGGCGGCGTTTTCATCGAAAAGGGTGTTGTAAAAGAGAATTCCCATCTCTGCGATCGGGGAACTTTTGGGGATGAGGGCGACCTCGCCGAGATGGCGGCTGCCCTCGTCGGTTTCGATGAGGGCTTTGAGGGTATCATAGCCGGTTTCCGCAGAGAAGTCTGTGATCCGGCCGTTTTGGAAGGTTAAGGAGAAGCGGTCGATGAGCGAACCATTGTAATTTAAGGGGATGGCGCTGAAAACCGTTCCGTCGGCCCGGTTTTTATCCGGGGAGCAGAAGATCTCCTCAGTGGGCATGTTGGGGAAATAGTAGACGCCATCCCGGGTTTCCGCGCCGCCGCCAGCCCAGCAGTGACCGGCGGGCAGGCCGATGGTGATGTCGGTGCCGAGACTGTTCCGGTAATGCAGGCGATCGAACTGCATTTGGTTTAAGTAATCGATACGGCGCTGGAAGCTGCGGCGGTGGGCGTCCCAGGCGGCAAATGGGTCAGGGGCGTCGGTGCGGGTAGCCCTAAAAATCGCCTCCCAGAGCTTTTCCATGGCTTCCGTTTCCGGCAGGCCCGGGAAGATCTTGACGGCCCATTCCGGAGAGGGGGCTGCGGCGATACACCAGGTGTTGCGGCCCATATCCATGCCATCATAGAACTCCTTGCAGGCGGCGTGAGCGGCCTTCACCCAGGCGGCAGGCTTTTTCGGATCCACACCGGCGAAAGCGTCCGGGTTGCTGGAGTCAATGGAGAGAAACCCCGCGCCTTCCCGGGCGTAGCCGTTGTTGAAGGCGGAGAACCATTCGGGGACCGCCTCAAACTGGCTCATGGGGGCGTAGTCGTATTTCAGCCGGGAAATCCGCTCGTCGCTCCAGCGGAGAACCACCTCTTTGGCGCCGGCTTTGTAGGCGCTTTCAGCGGCCAGGCGTGCCAGCTCAGCACAGGAGACCGGGGCGCTGATGCAGAGAATCTGCCCCTTTTGAATGTTGATACCGGACCGGACGATCAGTTCGGCGTATTTTGCTAACATTTTCTGAGAAACCATGGGGAAAACTCCTTTCGGTTTTGCTTTTGCAGGATTTCAGGCAAGCTTCGCAAATGGCGGCGGGGATCGTTGAAAAGGGGCGGTAAATGCGTTAAGCCGGGGCCGGAAAGTCCGCTCTCAGCGGGATGGTTTACACCAGCTCCGCTTCCATTTTCGCATACAGATCTGGGAACCGCTTTTTCATATTGACGGGGCGGAAGGTCTGCGCATCTACCCAGGCATGGAGGGTGCAGCCGGTGTTCAAAGGCTTTTCCTCGCCCTCCCGGAAGATCCGGTAGGAAAATTCAACGCGGCTGGGAGTCAGGGCGGACACCCTGCATTCCACCAGCAGCTCGTCCTCATAGCGGGACACGCCGGAATACCGGCAGGAAAGCTCCACCAGCGGGGTCATGACGCCCATTTTTTCCAGCTGGGAATAGGTGAATCCAAGGGATTTGACAAAATCGGTCCGGGAAAGCTCGTACCAGACCGGATAAACGGCGTGATGGGTGATGCCCATCTGATCGGTTTCCGCGTAGCGGACGGTGACACGGCTGACAGTGCTCATGAAACTCCTCCTTGCTCTTATGATAGCACAGGCAGGGAAAAAAGGCAAACGCCGGGCATCCTATCAAGGGAGGCGATGGAATGAAAAAAATCTATGAATTCGATGCGGTCATCCGAAAGGCGCCGGACCTGGATGGCGCTTATGTGGAAATTCCCTTTGACGTCCGGGAGGAATTCGGGCGGGGGCGTGTGCCGGTGGATGCGACCTTTGACGGGGAACCGTATCGGGGGAGCATCGTCCGGATGGGGACGCCGGGGCATATTCTTGGCATCCGGAAGGACATTCGGGCAAAGATAGGGAAGCAGCCCGGCGATTTGGTTCACGTGACCGTCGCGGAGCGGCAGAAAACGGCAGAATAAAAAACCGCCGGATCCGGTCAGACGCGGGAACGTCCAGGGGATCCGGCGGTTTTTTGCAGGGCTCTACCGGCCTTTGTATTTCCGGTAGGCCTCCCTAAGCTCGGCAGCCTTCTGCTCCGGGCAGTTGGGATTGCACCAGGCGCCCACGCCGGTCTCGGACGAGGCGAAGAACTGCTGGCGGTCGGCAGCCCGGAGAGGCGGGTAGAATTCAATGTGGAACTGATATTCCGGATGCTCGCCGCTGTTGACGGGAGCGTTGTGCATGCACATCATGTAGGGGAAAGGCATATCAAAAAGGGCATCATACATCCCGGCGCAGTCCCGGACGGTTTCGCCAAGGGCGCAGAGCTCTTCCTCCGTCATTTGAGCAATATCCCCGATGGGACGGTTGACGGTGACGTGGGCTCCGTAGGTGATCGGGGAGAAGAAGGGGACGTAGACGGTGAAAAACTCGTTTTCAAAGAGGATCCGTCGGCCGTCGGCCTTTTCCTGGGCCAGAAGGTCAGAGAACAGGCAGCGGCCGGTTTCCTGATAGTATTCGCCGGCGCCCTCCAGCTCCTCTTTGATTTTTTTGGGAATGAAGGAATAGCCGTAAGCCTGGCCGTGAGGATGGGGCATGGTCACGCCCACCGCTTCGCCCCGGTTTTCGAAGAGAAAGACGTATTTGATTTTTTCGTCGGCCCGCATATCGTTGAAGCAGTCCAACCAGAGATGGGCCAGCTTGTGGACATGTTCGTCGGAGAGGTCCTTGAGGAAGGCGCGGTGCTGAT
>CAKXAF010000276.1 GCA_934869045.1 uncultured Nitrososphaerota archaeon
CAAACAGTTCCCTCTTTTGTGAGAAAAAGGAAATCACAACTGCCCAGAAGCCCAAAAATGTATGTGCATTTAACACAATTGAATTTTAACACATTTCCTAATTTTTGTAAATAATATACCATGTAAAAAATACTAAAATAGGTGTAGAAACCTTTGTAAATTTTTTGTGCGTTCTGTTGGCTGCTTTTTCTGAGAATGGGATATACTTTTTCCAGGTTTCATTGTATAATAAAAAGGATTGGTTTCCGGCGTTCAGGTACGCCGGCCTGAATACCGTCCGCCCGGCGGGCAAAAGGAGAATTTTCGTGCAGATGGATCAGACCGTTACGTATGACGCTTGGGATGAGGCATATAAAACCCCATTTGGCGCAGTGCCGGAGGGTGCGGAGATCGGTATCCACCTTCGGGTATCCGCGAAAGCTGGTGCGCGGGGAGCAGTCCTTAAACTGCGCCGGGATGGAGAAGCCCAGGAACGGGAGGTCGTCCTGAAAGGCGCGCCCACTGACCATGATATCATTTTTTCCGGGGCGTTTTCTGTCGCAGAAAAGGGGCTCTGGTTTTACCGTTTCGAAATTTCCACAGCGGCAGGGCTCCTTTTTGTGGGGCGGGGAGAGAACGCTCAGGCCGTGACCGGTGACTTTCTGCCGGAGTGGCAGCTCACCGTCTATGATCCGGCATTCACCACTCCGGAGGGTCTGGGGCAGGGGATTCTTTACCAGATTTTTCCTGACCGTTTCCGAAAAGGACGCAGCGGGGCGGTCCCCCCTGCCCGGAACCGCCGGACTCTTCATACCGGCTGGCTGGAGCGGCCGCTTTTCAAGGCCGATGAGCCGGACTACGCCGCCACGGATTTTTTTGGCGGCGACCTGGAGGGGATCCGGGAGAAACTGCCCTATCTGAAAAGCCTGGGCGTGACCATGCTCTACCTCACTCCGGTTTTTGAGGCGGCCTCCAATCATCGCTATAACACCGGCGATTATTTTGCCATAGATCCCTGGCTGGGGACGGAGGCGGATTTCGCCCGCCTTTGCCGGGAGGCGGAGAAGCTGGGCATCCGGGTGATCCTGGACGGCGTGTTCTCCCATACCGGCTCAGACAGCCGCTATTTCAATCGGGACGGCCATTACGATACCCTAGGAGCCTGGCAGTCCCCGGATTCCCCTTACGCCGCTTGGTATCGTTTCAAAGATCCGAGCCGCCGGGAGTATGACTGCTGGTGGGGCATCCCAACCCTCCCCAACGTCAATGAAGAGGAGCCGTCCTTTCAGGAATTTATCTGCGGAGAGGGCGGAGTGCTGGATTATTGGATGGAGCGCGGTGCGTCCGGCTGGCGGCTGGACGTGGCGGACGAGCTGCCGGATGGCTTTCTGGATGCGGTCCGACGCCGGGTGAAGGCCCGTTCCCGGCAGGCCTACCTTCTTGGCGAGGTCTGGGAAGACGCCTCCAATAAGGAAAGCTACGGCCAGCGCCGCCGCTATCTGCTGGGCAGCCAGCTGGATGGAGTGATGAACTACCCCTGGCGGGACGCCCTGCTGGACTTTATCCGTGAAGGCGACGCAGGCCTTTTTTACAGCCGGATCATGGAGCTTTTGGATCATTATCCTGCCCCTGCCGTTCAGGCGCTTATGAACCCGCTCTCCACCCACGATGTAGCCCGGGCTGCCACCGTCCTTGGCGTCCTCCGCCAGGTGCCGGAGCCGGATCAAGGCGAATACTGTATGACGCCGGAGGAGCAGAAACGCGGCCGCCGCCGGTTGATGCTTGCGGCTTTGCTCCAGTATACCCTTCCCGGTTTTCCGTCTCTTTATTACGGGGATGAAGCCGGAATGAGCGGCTTTTCCGATCCCTGGAACCGGCGCTGTTATCCGTGGGGCAGTGAAGACGGAGACTTGCTGAGATTTTTCCAATCTCTGGGGACCGTTCGTTCTGAAAATTCCCGGGAACTGCGGGAGTCTCTCCATTTTGTTTCCGCTTCCGGCGGACTCGTCGCCTACCGTCGGGGACGTTTGCTGGCTGCCGTCAACCGCGCTCCGGATCCAAAGCGGATTTTCACCGGAGGGACGTTTCTTCTCGCAGCCGGGGAAGCCGTTTTGGACGGAGGCGTCTTGACGCTTCAGCCGGACAGCGGGGCCATCCTCATGGAATGATTTCCCAGTGGGCTTTTGAAACAGGAAACGCCGCTGCAGCGTCTTTGCTGCGGCGGCGTTTTTGATATGCTGGTGAATTCCATCCTGTGAATATGCAACTTCTTTTTATTATCTACTTTTTTAGCATATAATACCTTTCCGGAAAGCGCAAGCAATTTCTTTGCTGTTGCAAAAAAAATTAGATTGCACAACTTTTTCGGGCATGCTACAATAGAAACAGCAAGCAAAAAGGAGGATTTTTCCATGAAATTTTCAGAAATGCCATATGAGCGCGTGCAGGATTCGATCCTTTCCGATCTGGACGGCTTGACCGCCCGTTTCCGCGCCGCTTCTTCCGCCGGAGAGCAGGAGCAGATTTATTTGGAGTCCCAGGAGCTTTGGACGCATATTCTGACGATGCAGAGCATCTGCTATATTCGCACCACCATCGACACCACCGACGAATTTTATGAAAAGGAACAGGAGCATTACGATCAGCTGGAACCTCTTCTGACGGAAAAGCAGCAGGCCTTCGCCAAGGCTCTCTGTGCTTCTCCCTTCCGGAAGGAGCTGGAACAGAAGTGGGGGACCTTGCTTTTTGAAAACGCGGAGCTCTCCCAGAAGGGGTTCTCTCCGGAGATCATTCCCTTAGTCCAGGAGGAAAACGCCCTGACTTCCCAGTATCAGAAGCTCTATGCCTCGGCCAAAATTGAATTTGACGGCAAGACGCTCACCGTGGCTCAGCTGGCCCCCTATAAGCAGTCTCCGGACCGCGCTGTCCGAAAAGCTGCCTATGAGGCGGAGGGCGGTTTTTTCGATGCAAATCAGAAGAAATTCGACGAAATCTTTGACAAGTTAGTAAAGAACCGCACGGAGCAGGCAAAAAAGCTGGGCTTCCGGGACTTTGTGGAGTTGGGCTACATTCGCCGGATGCGCAACTGCTATACCCCCGAGGACGTGGCCTGTTTCCGCCGCCAGGTGGTGGAGAGCCTGGTTCCCATTGTCCGGGAAATCAAAGCGGCCCAGGCGCAGCGGATCGGCGTTGCAGATATGAAATATTACGATGACGCTTTCCTCTATCCCGACGGCAACGCCAAGCCCCAGGGGACCCCGGATGAGCTGCTGGCTGCCGGACGGAAGATGTATGCCGAAATGTCCCCCGAAACCGCAAAATTTGCGGAACTTCTCTTTGATAACGAGCTGTTCGACGTCCTGGCCAAGCCCGGTAAGGCCCCAGGCGGCTACTGCACTTCTCTCCCCGCCTACGCCTGCCCCTTCATCTTCTCCAATTTTAATGGCACCTCCGACGACGTGGACGTTCTGACCCACGAAGCGGGCCATGCCTTTGCCGACTATGTTTCCGCTCGGGAAATCCCGCTGATGGAGCTCCGCGCCCCATCGATGGAGGGCTGTGAGACCCACTCCATGTCCATGGAATTCTTCACCGCCCCCTGGCATCACCTGTTTTTCAAGGAGCAAACCGCCAAATACGAGCGTTCCCACGCCGAAGACGCGCTGATCTTCATCCCCTACGGCTGTATGG
>CAKXAF010000277.1 GCA_934869045.1 uncultured Nitrososphaerota archaeon
ATTTTATTACAGGGGTCATGATGGGATCCTTAAAGGAATAACTGGACAAAGGCCCAAGCTTACAGAAGCACGCTGCCGGAGAGCAGCAGAAATACAGGAAAAGGAGATTCGTATGATGAAGAACGCATATCGTATCCTGGCAGTCACAGCCGCCTTGGCGCTTTTAGGAGGGTGCGGAACCGGAGGGGAGTCCTCCAAGACAGATCCATCCGCGCCGGAGTCCTCTACCGTTTCCACTGCCGTAGAATCCTCCGCAGTGGAGGAGAAGCCGCTGTACCCGGTGGTTACAGACGGTTCCATTACGCTAAAGTACTGGATGCCTATTGATGCCGCGGCTCAGCAGGTCATCGCAAGCTACGCAGAGAATACCGCCTATCAGAAGGCGCAGGAGGTCACTGGCATCAACATTGAATTTATCCACCCCGCAGTTGGAAAAGCCCAGGAGCAATTCAACCTTTTGATCGTATCCGGGGAGCTGCCGGACATGATCCAGTATGCGGCCTTTTACAGCGGCGGCGTGTATCAGGGTTATGAGGACGGCGCATATACGGATCTGACGCCGTATCTGGAAGAATGCGCGCCTGATTACCTAGCCCTGATCAATGAAGATGACGACATCCGCCGTGAAGTCTATAAAAACGACAAGGTCGTAACCTTCGAACGAATTAACACCGAGGCGGACGTTCCTTTTTACCGGCCCATGGTTCGGGCGGATTGGTTGGAGGAGTTCAATTTGGAGATACCCAAGACTCTGGACGACTATGAGGCGTACTTCCAGGCAATTCTGGACAACAAGCCCGGCGTCGCTCCGATGATAACAACGCCTACCGTAACAGAAGCAGAGAGAAACCTCTGGATGGGCGCTTTCGATATGCTTGGAAGCTGGTATATCGACAACGGTGTGGTAAAGCACTACTATGACAACGAAAGCTTTAAGGCATATCTGGAGAAAATGAACGAATGGTACACGGCTGGATATATCACCAAGGATTTCGCCGCCTTGAAGCAGGATCAGATCAATACCCTATTCGATGGCGGACAGCTTGGCCTGTACAGCCAATCCGTTGACAATCAGTACAGCCGTGCGCAGCAGCTGGAGAACTTTTCCTTCACCTCCTGCCCCAATCCGCGCCTGACCGAAGATCAGCAGCTCCATAACGGTCCTTCGAAAAACCGTGTTACAGCGCGTTATTCAACGGCGATTTCCTCCCAATGTGAAAACATTGAAGCGGCGGTGAAATTTCTGAACTATGGCTATTCAGAAGAGGGAATGTTGACCTACAACTACGGCGTGGAAGGCGAAGCCTGGAATATGGCGGACGGCAAGCCGCAGTATACGGAACTGATGCTGGATAATCCCGATGGATATACCGCCTCTCAGGTCGCTTATATTTACCGGGTCCACTTTGGCCCCAAGGCAACGATTCCGGATACCCAGTGTCTGCCCGGCGTTATCAAAAACAAGGAGAGCCTGGAATTCCGTATGCTGTGGAGCGACGATCCAAAGGTGGACAGCGAATACTCCATGCCAGTTCTGACGCTGACAGCTGAGGAAAACAAGGAGCGGTCCGATATTATCGCGGAAGTATCTCCTTATGTTTCGGAGATGATGCTTAAATTCATCACTGGAGCGGAGTCGCTTGATCGTTTTGATTCCTATCTGGAAACTCTGAACACCCTAAATTTCCCGCGGGCCAAGGAGATCACCCAGACGGCCTACGACCGCTATATAGCGAGCTGAGGAATCGTTCCTAGTCCCGGCTGTTTCAGGAAGGGGAAGCGGCCGGGGCTTTCCAAAAGTATGCGATAAAAGGAGCAGAAGAATGACACAGGAAATGAACTTTTGCCAAACCGGCGGAAAATGGACGCTGAAATACAGAATGGAAACGGTCTTGTCCATCTTTCCGCGGGAGGGATGTGAGGATCGGTTTATCCCTGCGGAGGACGGCGCCTGGATTTGGGAACGGCATGCGGATCACCCGGTCAGTGAGATGCGGATGGAGTTTGACACTGCGGCCCCGGCGGACTTTACGATGATCCCGGCGATCAGCTACAACGGAAACGGCTGGGGAGATAGCCCGGAGTACATAGGCGACCGCGATGAAGGAACTCCCTGGACGTTTGCCTGGCATCGCTGCACTCTTCCGGCTTGTACCTATTCCGAATGGGGAGATTGGGCTGCGGCGCTGATGGCGGAGGCGGGCGATGCAGTGAGCTGCTCCCAGTGGAAGGAAGGTGGGAGCACCCGTCATGCTCTGGTATGGCCGGAGCAGGAGGGCCCCCGGGTACTGATGCGCCATTATTGGGAAGGACCTTATCTGGGGAAAATGGAGTCGCGGAGCGATTTTCGTGCGGTCATTCACGTTTCCAGGGGCGGACAGCCGAAAAGACGATATCGCGCCCTTTTGGATTTTGCCTGGAGGTATTATGGACATCCGCTCCGGCCTGCCATGTGCGCCCAGGATCTTTACCGCTTTGGGATCGCCTATTTCAAAAGCCTCTGGACCGAGGAAAAAAATGGATTCGCGGCCTTTAACCGCGGCCTTCAGTGGTATCCGTCCACCTGCTATTTTGCCAAGCGGGATGAACTGCAGTATGAAATCGGATGGGTCGGGCAGAACGCCTCCATCAGCTGCGCGCTTTTGTGGGAGTTCCTCCGGACCGGCGATCTGGACGCACGGAAGAAAGCCATAACCGTGCTGGACAGCTGGGTTAAATATGCCCGGCTTCCCAATGGACTGATGCTGATCAAGTTTGACAAAGCGCCTCAGGGCCTTCCGGACAGTATAGGCGCAGACGGCGAACCGGAGGAACGGGCAGACACTACCTATATGCCGGAAACCGCCATGTACCGCAACGGAGTGAGAGAATTTCATATCGACGCCTGTAATTTGGGCGGCGCGGCTCAGGGCTTTTTTGAAGCGGAGGAGCTGGCCCGTCGGGCGGGTGTTCCGCGTCCGGAATACCGGGAAATGGCCATGGGAATCTGCGATTTCGCCCGGAAGGCGCAAAAGTCTAACGGAGCCTTCGCCAAGAGTTGGGACCGGGACGGAAACGTCACTCGGGAGGGCGGCACAGTGGGCTGTTTCCTGATTCCGCCGCTGCTGACGGCCTTCCGGCTGACAGGGGACCGCTCCTATTTGGACAGCGCCCGTCGAGCCTTCGCGTTCTACTATCAGGAGCTGGATGAAAACGGCTTTACCACCGCAGGCGCCCTGGATACCTACTGCATTGACAAGGAATCTTCCAGCCCGCTGCTGGCGGCGGCTCTGGATCTTTACCGAGAGACCGGTGAAGCTGCATATTTGGAGAAGTCGGAGAATATCGGGTGGTATTTGAACACCTGGATGATGCATTACAGCGTTTCTTACCCGAAAGATTCAGTTTTAGGTGAGATCGGTTACGACACGCTGGGGATGACAGCGGTATCCACAGCCCACAACGCCATCGACCAGTATGCCCTCCACGATGTACTGTCGTTTTTGCAGCTGGCGGAATATACCGGCAATTCTCAGTGGAAGGAGCGTGCTCTGGCGTTCTGGTGCAGCACGACCCAGCTGGTTTCGGACGGTACGCTCTGTATCGCCGGACGGGTGCGGCCGGCAGGCTCTCAGGATGAGGCGGTTTTCCACACCCGGTGGGGCCGCAAAACGCTGGCACCGTT
>CAKXAF010000278.1 GCA_934869045.1 uncultured Nitrososphaerota archaeon
AAGTCCAACAATCCCCGTTGGGCTTGGGACTGCTACCGCCGCTTTATCCAGATGTACTCCGACGTTGTTATGGAAGTCGGCAAAAAGTACTTCGAGCAGCTCATCGACGAGATGAAAGAGAAGAAGGGCGTCAAGATGGACGTCGAGCTGACCGCTGACGACCTCAAAGAGCTGGCCTCTCAGTTCAAAGCCGAGTACAAAGCGAAAATCGGCAAGGATTTCCCCGATGATCCCAAGGAGCAGCTGATGGGCGCTATCAAGGCTGTTTTCCGTTCCTGGGACAACCCCCGCGCGATCTACTATAGAAGAATGAACGATATCCCCTCCTCCTGGGGCACCGCTGTCAACGTCCAGATGATGGTATTCGGCAACCTGGGCGATACCTCCGGCACCGGCGTAGCCTTCACCAGAAGCCCCTCTACCGGTGAGAAGAAGCTCTTCGGCGAATTCCTGATGAACGCCCAGGGCGAAGACGTCGTAGCCGGCGTCCGCACCCCCCAGACCATTGACCAGCTGGCGGAAGTCATGCCTGAAGCCTATGCCCAGTTCGTTGAGATCTGCGGCAAGCTCGAAAAGCACTACCGCGATATGCAGGACATGGAGTTCACCATCGAAGACAAAAAGCTCTACATGCTCCAGACCCGTAACGGCAAGCGCACCGCCGCTGCTGCTCTGCAGATCGCCGTTGACCTGGTCAACGAAGGCATGATCTCCAAAGCGGAAGCCGTCTGCATGGTTGACCCCAAACAGCTTGACGCGCTGCTCCATCCCCAGTTCGACGCCAAGGCTCTGAAAGCTGCTACCCCCATCGGTGCCGCTCTTCCTGCTTCTCCCGGCGCTGCCTGCGGCCGGATCGTCTTCACCGCTGAAGACGCCACCGAGTGGGCAAAACGCGGCGAGAAAGTCATCCTGGTCCGTCTGGAGACCTCTCCGGAAGACATCGAAGGCATGCACTACGCTCAGGGCATCCTGACCGTTCGCGGCGGCATGACCTCCCACGCTGCCGTTGTAGCCCGCGGCATGGGCACCTGCTGCGTTTCCGGCTGCGGCGACATCAAGATGGACGAAGCCAACAAGTGCTTCACCCTGGCCGGCAAGACCTACGTTGAGGGCGACTACATCTCCCTGGACGGCACCACCGGCAACATCTACGGCGAAGCGATCGCTACGGTTCCCGCTTCCATCTCCGGCAACTTCGGCACCCTCATGGGCTGGGCCGACGAGTTCCGTCAGCTCCAGGTCCGCACCAACGCGGATACCCCCAAGGACGCTAAGAACGCCTTTAATTTCGGCGCGGAGGGCATCGGCCTCTGCCGTACCGAGCACATGTTCTTCGATCCCGACCGTATCGCCGCCATCCGCGAGATGATCTGCTCCGATACTGTTGAGCAGCGCAAAGCCGCTCTGGCCAAGCTGGAGCCCATGCAGCAGGGGGACTTCGAAGCCCTCTACACTGCCATGGAAGGCCGTCCTGTTACCATCCGCTTCCTGGATCCGCCTCTCCATGAGTTTGTTCCCACTGAGGAGAAGGACATCGAGGCTCTGGCCAAAACCCAGGGCAAGACCGTCGCGGAGATCAAAGCCATCATCGCTTCTCTCCACGAATTCAACCCCATGATGGGCCATCGCGGCTGCCGTCTGGCTGTCACCTACCCCGAAATCGCTGAAATGCAGACCACCGCTGTTATCCTGGCTGCGATCAACGTCAAAAAAGCCCATCCCGATTGGAACATCGTTCCTGAAATCATGATCCCCTTGGTTGGCGAGATCAAAGAGCTGGCTTACGTTAAGAGCGTTGTCACTGAAACCGCTGACAAACTCATCGCTGAGACTGGTTCCGACCTCCACTACAAAGTGGGTACCATGATTGAGATCCCCCGCGCTGCTCTGACTGCTGACGAGATCGCCAAAGAGGCGGAGTTCTTCTCCTTCGGCACCAACGACCTGACCCAGATGACCTTTGGCTTCAGCCGTGACGATGCCGGCAAATTCCTCGGCGCCTATTACGACAAGAAGATCTACGAGTCTGATCCCTTTGCGAAACTTGACCAGATCGGCGTTGGCAAACTGGTGAAGATGGCTGCCGACCTCGGCAAGCAGACCCGCCCCGACATCAAACTGGGCATCTGCGGCGAGCATGGCGGCGATCCGTCCACTGTCGAGTTCTGCCACAACATCGGCTTGACCTATGTTTCCTGCTCTCCCTTCCGCGTGCCGATTGCCCGTCTGGCTGCTGCTCAGGCTGCGATTAAGAATCCCCGCGCATAAATCCACATTTTAAAAAGGCGCTGCCGGTGTAATCGGCAGCGCCTTTTTTGCAGAAAAGTCCTTCAGCGCTTCTTTTATAATATTAAGCCAGCGTTAAGATCGCTCCTTTTCCCTTGCTTTTCCAGAACGAACATGTTACAATAAGAATAATTCGTTCGGAAGGAGCGGCTGATTATCCATGCGGCAAAAAAAATCGTATAAATCCATAAAACCTGATGCGGTTGTTCGGGAATACCGTCTAATGATCTCCCTGTTGTGGTTCCTGCACATCCTGACCATCCCGCTTGCGGCTTTCTTTATCTGGCGGGGCTTTTCCGGTCAGACTACGCCTGTAAACGGCGTATTGACCGCGGCCGTTATTTTATTCGCCAATTATCTGATCCGTGTGCTGCGGATTTTGAAGCTGAACCAGCTTAACAGCATCCTCACCACAGACTGTGATCCTGTGAAATACGAAACCGTTTTTCGGACGATCCGCGACGGGGGCTGGAAAAGTCCAAATTATACGCTGAATATCGCCCGTGCCCGTTACTACCAAGGGGACTGGCAGGGAGCCGTGGCCGAACTGAAAAAAATGCCCACTCCCAAAGAAAAATCCATCCTGATCCTCCAGTATTATAACCTTCTGGCCAGCTGCCTAGAAATGGAAGGGGATTTCTCCCGTATCATCGAAATCCGCGAAAAGGTAAAAAAGATCATCACTGGTGTCAAGGAAAAATCCAATATGGCGGCCAACGGCCGGCAGCTGCTGACTATCATTGACGGTATCCTCACCTTTCATCGCCAAAATGTCACCCGCGCCCGGGAAATCTATGAGGAGCTCTTTGACAATGCCTCCTTTACCCTCAGCCGCCTCACCTCCCTCTGGAAGCTGGCACAGCTGGATCAGCTGACCGGCGCAGGCCGCAGCGCTATCGACCGCTGCGAGTACATCATCGACGCGGGCGGCACCACCTTCTATGTAGCGGAAGCGGAACGCATCTTGAGCCTTTGCCGCAAGCCGTCCCCCCGCCTGGAGGAGTCTGAGGAGAAGGAGGAAGCCGATGGAGCTGAGTGAAATCCGCCGGGAGATCGATCAGATCAACCGGGAAATGCAGGAGCTTTTTGAACGCCGGATGGAACTGTGCGGCCAGGTTGCCGCATATAAAGGGGCCCACGGGAGCGCGCCGTTCCGTCCCTGTCGGAATACGACGTTTCCTTTTTCCGCACCCTTCTTGCCCTTAGCCGGGACTATCAGGGAGCTATCCTGGGGATTGATCCGGCAAATCCCTCCGCGATCCCTGAGCGCTTTGAAACGGAACGGCTCCTCCTCCGCCCCCTGCGTCGGGAGGATCTCCCACCGGTCTTTTCGTTGACCTCGGATCCGGAGGTGGCGCAGTACATGCGG
>CAKXAF010000279.1:0-904 GCA_934869045.1 uncultured Nitrososphaerota archaeon
TAGTTAAGAGATATTAAGAGATAAACACATCTGCTTCTTAGGAGATGCTCTTCTGGTCGTGAAGCCCCTGAACACTATGTTCCATCTCTCCCTTAACGGGCATAATGGGTGCGGGATTTCCAAAGGTGGTATTGGGGAAACGGATGGGCGCTGCCCACTTCACCGCATTGATAATCACCTTTTGAATTTCCGGCTGATGATAGATGGGGAACACCTCATGGCCCGGACGGAAGTAGAAAATCTTTCCTTTTCCGCGATGCCAGCAGCAACCGCTGCGGAACACTTCTCCGCCTTCGAACCAGCTGATAAACACCTGCTCATCCGGCTGGGGAATATCAAAGCGCTCACCGTACATCTCCTCGTGCGGAATTATAATTTTCTCGTCCAGACCGTCTACAATGGGATGGCTGGGATCTACAACCCAAAGGATTTCCTTCTCGCCGTCCTCACGCCACTTCAATTTCCAGGAATCCGTTCCGCACAGCTTCCGGAAGATTTTAGAGGCATGGCCGGAATGAAGAACGATAAGGCCCATTCCTTCCAGAACACGATTGTAAACGCGATCCACAATCTCATCCGACACTTCCTGATGAGCCATGTGACCCCACCAAATCAACACATCCGTATTGTCTACAACCTCCTGAGTCAGTCCGTGTTCCGGCTCTCGCAGCGTGGCGGTTTTCACATCCATACCGGCTTCTTTCAGAAAGTCTGCGATACAGCCGTGAATACCCTTGGGGTACACCTCAGCCACTTCCGGGAATTGAACCTCATGAAGGTATTCGTTCCAAACAGTTACTCGAATTGCCATTTTAAAAAAACTCCTCTCATATCATGAATTAATCACAGGGTAGCCATTTTTCTTCTTCCGCAGAGCGGATAATTACGTCCAATGCATGCTGAA
>CAKXAF010000279.1:914-2739 GCA_934869045.1 uncultured Nitrososphaerota archaeon
GTCTTGAATGGTGGCAGCCATGCCATCGCTGCACCCGTTGAGAATATCTGCAAAAGACTGCATCTGATCGCACTGGAAACGCTGGGGAATGGGAAGCTTTGTGTAGATTCCGGACCTGTCGTAGGGGTAACCAAAGCAGACCTCTAATTCATCTACACCGGGAGTAACATCCAAGCTGTACACCAAGCCGCCCTTGCTCCCGTATATTTCCATGCGCTGGTAATTTCCTCTGCCATAGGCAAATCGGGTGACAGAGAAATTTGCCGAAGTCTTTCCATCCATCTCCATCAAGTAATGGCAGAAGTCATCTACATCTACCGGACCGTATCCTTCGCCCTCTTCCAGACGGCGCTGGGTCACATAAGTATCCGTATGTCCCACAGCCTTCCGGTAATTTTTACCGGTGACAAAACTTACCAAATCCAGAGCGTGACAACCCAAATCGCCCAGTGCGCCGGTTCCGGTCAGCTTTTTTTGATATCTCCAAGAACGGGGCAAATCATAGGAAGGACCGCCGCCGCCCTGCAGATACTGCATGTAAACGTGATAAATG
Source organism: uncultured Nitrososphaerota archaeon (assembly GCA_934869045.1). Classification (GTDB taxonomy): domain Bacteria; phylum Bacillota; class Clostridia; order Oscillospirales; family Ruminococcaceae; genus Merdivicinus. Next base: position 1,468 of record CAKXAF010000279.1, read on the forward strand.
TCGCCTAACATTCCCTTCTCCACCAATTCCTTGGCGTAGCGGGCAGCAGCCTTAAAGCGGTAGGAAAAGCACACCATATTGGGAATCCCTTTTTCCTGTGCGGCTTTGGCCAAAATGTCGGCCTCCTCCGCTGTTAAGGTGACAGGTTTCTCCAAGCAAAACGGTTTTCCGGCTTCAATAGCTGCCTTGGCCACTTCGAAGTGGGCGTTGTTGGAAGTGGAAATGTCAATCACATCCACATCCGGGCAAGCAATCAAATCGTGATAATCCGCAAAGCAGTGATCTTCTCGAATACCGTATGTATTTCTGGCGTACTCCATGCGCTCAGGCTTTAGATCGCACACGGCCACAAGTTCCAGATCCGGGCTTTTGTGAATTCCGGGAAGGTGAACGCCTCGAGAAATTCCACCAATGCCTACACTTCCCACGCGAAATACTTTTTTCTCCATGAAACTCCTCCAACACTATCTGTTGTTCTCCATATTTGATTTCTTGAATTTTCGATAAAAGCAAGGCAAGACCTGAAGGCCGGAACAGCCTTCAGGTCCTGCTCGAAAGCTTTCCTAAAATCTCAACAAATCAATATTTGTCCATTAGCCCGCGTTATTGTAAACATCCAGAGCTTCCTGATAAATCTCCATTAAACGCTCCAGGCCCATTTGGTTCAACTGATCCACATAGGCATCCCACTGCTCGTCGATGCCGCCGTTGACAATCCAGCTGGCCCAGGTCTCGTTAACATACTTGTAAATGTCCACCGTCAGAGAAGAAATCTCTTCGGACTGTTCAGCGGTGTAGTTCACAACAGGATAGGGCTTTGCCACAAATTCCTTCATCATCTCGTCTTCCTTCAATTTAGCGCCGTCGCCGCTATCCGCAGGAAGAGTGATCTTCGCTTCAAACTCGGGGGTCACATACTTCGGACCGTAGTCGCGGGGGCAAATTTCCCAGTACCACTGGTCGCCGTTCTTTCCTTCGGGAGGATCCAAGAAGGTAATGTTGCCGTCCTCGTCCTTATTCAACGCCACACCGTAGGGGCCCCAGTAAGACTGGACAGAAATGTCATCGGTAGAGAAGTAATCCGCCCAACGCATAGCCACTTCGGGATGCTCACAAGCGGTGGTAATGGTATACTCGTTGCGATGATAAATGATGATTTCATCGTTGCCGCGGATGTAGCGGTCGCCGTTAGGACCGGCCAGCGGAAGCATCGGAACATATTCGTCCGAATGAGGCTGAGTAGCAGAGGAGGTTTCCCAAGCGATACCGGTA
>CAKXAF010000279.1:2846-3646 GCA_934869045.1 uncultured Nitrososphaerota archaeon
CGTGATGAACTCCGGATCCATAATGCCTTCTGCGTATAACTTATGGAAGAAAGCAACTGCTTCCTTATAGCGCTCGTCAGCCGGAATGAAAACAGGCTTCAGCGTCTCCTGATCCAAAGCCAGGAAGTTCTCCTGGATGCTGTCCACGAGGCCCCAGGGGTTGATGTAGCGGATCCAGTCAAACAGATTCGTCTTAGCGCTGCCGGTCAGAGGAATCTCGTCGTTCGGATCACCGTTGCCGTTGGCGTCCTGCTCCTTAAAGGCCTTCAGCACTTCGTACCACTCGTCCACGGTGGTGGGGATTTCCAGGCCCAAACGATCCAGCCATGCCTTGTTGATAAAGGGCGTATCGCAGCCCTTCGGACGCAGAGGCTTCTTACCGGGCAGAGTATAGATATGGCCGTCCGGATTGGTAACCATCTGACGCATAGTGGGCTCTGCCTCCCAAGCCGCCTTGATGTTGGGGCAATACTTTTCCACATAATCTTCCAGCGGAATGAACATGTCAAGGTTGGTGGCAATGTCATTATCCTTCAGAGCATTGTCTCCGAAGAATACGTCGGGCAAATCGCCGCTGGCCAGCAAGAGCGACTTCTGCTCAGACCAGTCCGCATCGCCTGCATACTGCCAGTTGATCTTGACGTTGGTGTCCTTTTCCATCTGCTGGAACATGGCGTTGTCTTTAAAATCCATCGTATTGGCGCCTTTGACGTAAAGGAAAGTTAACTCCACGGGTTCTTTGACAATAGGCAAGCCCGTCTCATTAAAGTTATCGTCCCCTGCTGCAACCTCACCTGAAG
>CAKXAF010000280.1 GCA_934869045.1 uncultured Nitrososphaerota archaeon
GAAGGCTATTTCCCTTTTTTCATGGGTTCATTTGTTTCGGGCCGATGTTTCTGGCCTGACACGGAACACGGTGGAAGGTAGGGCTGCTGTAATTCTCGAGCAGGTGCTTACTCATCCTGCAAATCCTCTTCTACTGCCTTCCAGGCCTGCCCAAAATCAACGTCCCGAAACAGGGCGGCGAGGCCGGTAATCTGCTTTAGGCGCAGGATTTCATCTCTGTCCATCCCCAGATGCTTGGAGATCCAAGCATCCGAACGGCCCAGTTCGTGGAGTTCCTTGACAATATTGCTCATCAGATCCACATCATGGGCGCCTCTGGCCCGGTTATGCCGGATAGTGCTGGCCATGCGGCAATCGATCGGTTTATCGATGACGGAGACCGGCAGCCTCCCGCCTTCTCTCTCATAAATGTCCGCGTGCTCAAGCATAATGCGATACCGGTGAAATCCGTCCACAATGATGTAGCGATCTCGCTTTTTGTCATGGTAGCAGACAATCGGCATCGTATACCCATCTTCCCGGATGCTGTCATACAGAAGCTTCAGCTCCGGAGGCGCGACAGCATTGGGATTATAGGTATTGGGTTCGATTTTTTCAATGGGTACGGAGATAACATGGTATACGGGGCTTAAAAACGACATCATTGTTCGCCAACCTTATTGTATTTTTGTTTTAAAAGGTCGATATTTTTCTGCTGCTCCCGGGATAGGCCAAAGCCCATGAACCGGCAGATATGATCGTTGCGCAGAATACAGAAACACATCCGTTTCCAGCTGGGGATGTCCTTTGTCGTTTTAATATCATCGGTCTGGTCAGGGATTTTTCCCAGAAAAATAACCCTGGAGTGCTTCATTACAGTGTAATTGGAAACCCCGTTGCGCTGAATATTGTAGCCGTGCTCTTCCAGTTCCTGGATGGTTTTTTCCTCCAGGCCGCCGCCGACGTTGTGCCAGAAGTCGATGGAAGTCTGGAATTTTTTGATGTAATTATAGCGGAGCCGGGCGGGAAGGGTTGCTAAAAGAAAACGGGTATAGGATTCCCAGGTATGCCCTTCCGGCAGCGTGATGTTTCGATAGCCCATGGCTTTGGTCCTGCCGTAAATGGCGGCGAAATTCGCGCCCCGGACCCGTCCGACCAATTTGACCCAGATGTCCGGGTCGATGACGCGGTAGAGATTCAGGCTATCCTTGGCGTAGTCGTTGAAGGGGGAGGCCACCCGCATTTGATCGGGCTTTAACCCCGCCATATAGTAGAGATCGTACAGACGGTTATAATCGTACTGAAAGAGATAATTCGCGTGCCATATATCGCTGGAGGTCCAGTCATACAAGGGCCAGGCGCACCAGACATCCATAAATTGTTTGCTGATCCAGCAGGTGTCCTGGTAGCCATATTTTTTATTCAGGACGCCGCTGTATCGTTGCAGGGACTCATCCGCCCGGATTCCCAGCAGACATACTGTTTTTTTGTTTCCGTGGGAAATTCGGTACCACCTGCCGAACTGTTTGGCCAGATCCTCCTGATGCATCCGGTAATGGTATGTGGTCATCGGATTGTTCTGCAGGTTGATTACGTAAGGATGCTGGGGCATAGGCCGTACCCAGGCATCCTCCTTGGTATCGTCCCAGGGGTACCAGTACATTTCGTAGTTGCTTAAAGCCGTCCGTGTCGCCATAGGCAAACAGACCCAATAAGGCTCCACCTCTTTTTCGATGCGGGCGAAGGTCCGCTCAACATATTCGGTGGTGACGCTGTATTGGGCCTCAAAATCCTGGTGAAAAACGCCGATTGTCCGGTCTGGATAATATTTTTTTCGAAAATCCAGGAGCAGATTTAAAAGCAGTCCACTGTCCTTTCCGCCGGAAAAGGAGAGAAAAATGTTTTCAAATTCCCGAAACAGAAAGTGCAGGCGCTCCTGCAACGCCTCATATACGTTTTGGGGCAGGTATTCTCGTTTCATTGTATAATACCCAATTCTGGAAATAAATGGAATTATTATACATTATAACACAAAATTCGACAAAATACAACTTTTTCGTTGCTTTCAGCCTGCGTGGCCCCTCAGAGCCTTTTACAGCATACAGAACCTGCCTGAAAAGCGAAACCCACGGCCGGGAAAGATTCCTTTCCCGGCCGTGGGTTTGATCTTTGCATGTTAAAAAGGAACTGCTTATTCGCCTTTGGCGGCAAGGACCTTATCAACACAGAGTTCAGCGGTGGAGGCCAGATGATAGTCCGGCTCCAGAGAGGTGACTTCTACATTGATACCCACGGAAAACATTCCTGCGGCGTGGATGGCCTCGATACCGGCCTGAGCGTCCTCAAAGCCAATGCACTCATCAGAGGTGAGACCCAGAGCATCCCGGCAGACCAGGAACACCTCCGGGTCGGGCTTGGTATGGGTTACCTTGCCCGCGTCGGCGATGTAGTCGAACTGGTCGGCAATCTGCAGCGACGCCAGGACCTTCCCGGCGTTGCGGCTGGCAGAGGCAACCGCAAGCTTAATGCCCCGGGATTTGGCGTCGTGGAGGAAATCCTGAACGCCGGGGAGGACGTCGGCAGGGGTGATGCTGCCGATGAGCTCCACGTAGCGTTCGTTTTTCTTGTTGGCCCAGTATTCTTTCTCCTCCTCGGTGAAGCGGTCCAGGGCGTTGTTGATCTCCAGGATGATTTCAAAGGAGCGGATGCGGCTGACGCCTTTGAGCCGTTCGTTATCCTGCTCGTTGAAGTGGAAGCCAAACTCGTCGGCCAACTGCTTCCACGCTAGGAAGTGATAGCGGGCGGTGTCGGTCAAAACGCCGTCCAGGTCGAAAATAAACGCTTTCGTTGCCATAAGTCCTCCTTTATTTGCCGCAGGAAAGGGTGATTTCATCGGTAAAGGTATGCTCCTTGCCATCCATAAGGAAGGTAGTGGGCTTGCTGCCGGTGAGACGGGTGACGGTCAGGGAGTCCCTGGTGACGGTGAGCTGAAGTTCCTGGCCCTGCCAGAAGATTTTCGCCTTCATGGACTTCCAGACGTCGGGGAGATTGGGCTGGATGCGGAGCTTGCCGCCGATGACACGGACCCCGGCAAAGCCGTTGACCGCGCACTGCCAGATGCCGCCGAAGGAGGCCGCATGGATGCCGGCATCGCTGGTGGTCATGACAGGCCCCAGATCGATGCGGCAGGCCCGTTCAAAGAGCTGGTAGGCCTTTTCCCGCTCGTGGAGGTCGCTGGCCAGGATGGAGTGGGTGGACAGGCTCAGGGAGGAATCGTGGAGGCACCGCTCCTCATAATAGTATAATTTTGCCTTCTTTACCTAGGCAGGGAAGTGGTTTTCCATGAGGTAGAATAGCACCAGCACGTCAGCCTGCTTGGAGACCTGCATGTGATTGATCTGCTCCATGTTGTAGTCGTTGTAGATGGTACCGACCACGTCGCTGGCCTTATATTTTGACAGATCGACCTCCGGGAGGGTGAGATAGGTGTCGTCCTGGGGGATGATGTGGTTTTCATTTTCCCGGGGAAGGAAGATTTTGCCGACTTTGGCTTCCCACTTAGGATAGGTGCCGTCGATATCGATGACCGCGTTGATGCGGGCGTAAAGCTCCGGCTTTTCGGCCTTGAGCATTTGGGCATACTCCATGG
>CAKXAF010000281.1:0-2385 GCA_934869045.1 uncultured Nitrososphaerota archaeon
GTGCTGAATGCTATCGGATACCCCAAGCCCCTAACAGTTTCAGCGGTTTCCTATGACTATTTCGGCAAGAATCCCAAGTATAATACGCCGGAAGATGCCAAGCGCTTCTCAGTGGATGATTTCTGCGGCGCTTTTATCCGTCTGGAAGGCGGAATCACTCTGGATTTTCGGATGTCCTGGGCGATGCATATGGATACGACAGGCAACACCATCTTTTTGGGAACGGATGCCGGCCTGAAGGTTGAACCCGCCAATGTCGGAACTCCCTGGGGAGGAGCCTGGGATGGCAGCTGCGGCGATATCACGCTCTTCCATGATGAATTCGGTGAAATGACCTGCACGCCGATCCCGCTCCATGACAACAAGGAAGACCGGTTCTTCCTGAAATGCCGTTCCTTTGTCGACGCTGTAGAGCAGGGGCTCCCCGCACCGATTCCCACCTCCCAGATCATCTATAACCAAGCTATTATTGACGGCATCATTCGCTCCAGTGAGAGCGGCCATGAAGTTGAGATTCACATTGAGGAAATTTGACAGAAAGGAACAAACAGATGGTTACAGAAAACGAATTGATTTGCAAATGCAAAAAGGTTTCCCTAGCAGATATTGAGCATGCCCTTCGCAACTCCAAGAGCATGAGCGACGTTGATGCCGCCTTTTCCGATGTCCAGAAGCAGACAGCCTGTTCAACCGGATGTGGAAAATGTCACGACAAAATCTATGATATTATCTCGCAAATGATGTACGGGCTGATTTGAAATTCCAAAATCAAAACCCCGGTATGCCGATTGAGCATGCCGGGGTTTTTGTCTGCTAATTGCGGATTTCCAACAGCTTCTGTTTCAGCTGGGTTTCAATTCGACCAAGCTCCGCTTCGGCTTCCCGACGGCGGGTACGGCCTTCCTGCTGAATCTGGAGGACTTCGTCCAAGGTGGAGATCAGCATCTCGTTCGTATGGGTCAGGGTCTCAATATCTACGATACCGCGCTCCGATTCCCGCGCAGTCTCGATAGTAGCCATTTTGAGGGTTTCTGCGTTCTTCCGGAGCAGTTCATTGGTCATATCCGTCACTGCATGCTGAGCGGCGGCAGCCTGCTGAGAGTGCGCAACCCCCAAGGCCAGTACCATCTGACTCTTCCAGAGGGGAATGGTGTTGACAATAGTCGATTGAATTTTCTCTGACATCAGCGTATCGTTGCTCTGAACCAGCCGGATTTGCGGCGCCATCTGGATGGAGACCATCCGGGTCAGCTCCAGGTCATGAATTTTTTTCTCGAACCGGTCGCAGAGGTTTGCCAGATCGTTGGCGGCCTGGGCATCCTCCGGGAGACCGGTGCGAGTTGCCTTCTCTACCAGAGCGGGCAGATCGTTATTCCGCACCTGGGCCAGCTTCTTTTTACCGGCTATGATGTACATGGAAAGCTCTTTAAAGTAGACTTTGTTAAGCTCATACATCTTGTCCAGAAGGGCGGCGTCTTTCATCAGCTGGATCTGATGCGACTCCAAAACGCCGCAGATCCGAGTGATGTTTGCCTCCGCCTTATCGTATTTCGCACGAAGGGAGGTGATCTTGTTGGAGCTGCGCTTAAAAAACCCGAGAAAGCCCTTTTCCTCTTCCTCTACGTCAAAGCTCTTGAGTTCTGTGACAACACCGGAAAGGATTTCGCCGACTTCTCCCAGATCCTTGGTCCGGACATTGGCCAGAGCCGTTTCAGAAAAATCCGCAATCTTTTTCTGTGCGCCTGAGCCGAACTGCAGCACCATATTGGTATTCGCCAAATCGATTTTTGACGAAAAATCTTCGACCATCTGCTTTTCCTGAGGTGTCAAAGAACTCTCGTCAAATACAGGAGCTTCCGGATCGGCCTGCTCCTGTACAGAAAGGCCGGTGCTTTTTTCTTCCTCAAAGGGTTCGAAGGTCAGCGTTGGAACGGCATCCTTCAATTCTTCGTTCATGGTAGTATCCTCCTATATTTGATTAGCGGCAAGCGCAGGGGTTACGGTCCCTTCTTCTGAAAATCCGATCCGGTCAGCCCCTCCTGGGCCAGCATCGTGTGAAGTACGGAGATATCGGTGGAAATGTCCAGCGCATCATCTTCAAACAGGCTGTCCAACAGATTCTCAAATGCCTTATTAATGATTTCCAGTGAGGTCTGGATTTCCGTCTTGGCGTTGCGGATATTTTCCCCCTGGACCGGCTGCTTTTCAAATTCTCGGTATGCGTTTACCAGTTTCAGCGTGGTCGGCAGATAGTAGCGCATAAACTTGCTGATTTCCGGCAATTTTCCGGGATGCTTTTCCACATGCTCAAAGATACGGGTCGTAACGTCCTCCAGACGAAACAGCTTGTTGGAAATATCCTCATTAGGTATGGCGTCGTTTGCC
>CAKXAF010000281.1:2395-3611 GCA_934869045.1 uncultured Nitrososphaerota archaeon
TGCCTCCTTGATTTGGCGGATGTCTGCCTGCCCCTCTTCAATGGTGCGGTAAAGTTCTGCTCGCTGAGGATCGGCTTCGCGTTCACGGCGGAGACGTTCTTCCTCTTCCTGCCGTTCCCGCAGCGACTGCTGGGCAGCAAGGTATTGCTGATAGGTTTCGGAATCCAGCATCAGGCAGGTCCTTTGATCATCCAAATGTGCGCCTGGAAGCATCCGTTTCCGAATCATTTTGTTCAAATCCTCTGCGACGAACTCTGGCGTTTGCCCCGTTTCGGAAGCTAGTTGCCGGACGGCGATAAAACTTGCATCTCCAGTCAGCCGCAAATAATTTTTGCATCGGCGGTACCGCGCCCGCAGCTTTGAGCCTACACTGGCAAACAGAATGCTCGTTATAAAAATCGGAACAACTACGGCAGCAAGTGTCAGAAGAGCCTGAAAGGAGGACTTCACCAAGAGCGTAATTCCGCCAGCGACTAGCGCGATAGCGGAAAGCGGAATAAAAACGCTGCCTAAAGCCGTCAGCGTTACGCCCAACGAATTCCCCCGCGCCGGCTTTCGGGTTCTTTTAGCCCGCATGATGGGAGGCGGCGTATAAATCGTCTGCCTGGACGCGTAGGTCTTTGGCGGCTGAGAATAGCTCCAATCCGGTTTTGGGGCTTGCTCTGGAGAAGCGGAAGAATCCGGAGCATCGCCCTCCGGAATTTTCCCGCCGGACGCCGCCTGCTCCACAACGCCTTTGACGGTACAGAGCACCTCAGAAACGACCTCGTCAAGATTTTGTCCAAGCTCTGTCATATTTTTAGATTGTGCTGTTTTCCGTACGGCGTTGTTGATATTTGTAAAAAACCGTTTATCCATGGATTTCCTCTTTTTAAAATCAATCGAAATGAATGCTTTCTTTCTTATTATAACGCAATCCGTTTGAAATGACAACTGTTCTTTTGCGGATTTTCCATTGCTTTTTTCGATTCCGTCGTCTTGTCAAAGGCTGGTGTCCGTGTTATAATGGAATAAATGTTTTAAAAAGGAGGCACAGCGATTGGAATCCGTGATCAAGCTTCCTGTCCGGCAGCTGGTTGAATTTGTGCTGCGGGGAGGCAGCATTGACAACCGTTTTGGAGGAGCGGACCGTGCCCTGGAGGGAAGCCGTATCCATCGCCGCCTGCAGCGGCAGGAGGGGGAGAGCTACCGTGCGGAGGTTCGCTTTTCCCATACC
>CAKXAF010000282.1 GCA_934869045.1 uncultured Nitrososphaerota archaeon
TCGATGTTATGAACCCGAACGTGGTGGCTCTTTTCTGTAAAGGTGTAGACCCGGATATCTGCGCAGTTTGACATTTTCTGAAACAGGGATTGGTGGATTTCCACCTTTGCGATCTTATCCTTGTGGAGAACCGTGGTGAAAAACGCATAAGCAAACGTGGAGTGGAAGGTATAGATATCTCCCCGGATTCCGATCCCCACGTGAAAGTAGGCCGCGATCTTGACAAACAGCCACCAAATAGCCGGGATTTCCGCCATAATCGCAAAATATCGGATCAGCTGCGTCAAAGAGGGAAGCAGGTACCCCAGCAGCCAAAACCCGGCCAGCAGTCCCAAAATAGTCCCGCAGGGCGGGATGAGAAACCGGGTGATGACCTTGCAGGGCGGCTTATACCGCCGTTCAGAGACTCGGATTTCCGGCAGGATCAGCCGCAAATTTCGCCGCAGATCCCGCTGGTCGACTGCCGGAAGCAGTACGGACAGTTCGTTCTTTTCCTTGCCATAACCGGTGCAATTGATAAAAGCCGAGCAAAAGCCGAAGAGCTTGGTCAGCAGGCTCTGCCGCAGCGTCAGGAAATTGATCCGCTCTACCGCCATGTAATATTCCTTCCGGACCAAAACCCCCACCCGGATAAACAGCTGTTTTCCCCGCCTGACCGCTCGGAATCCCAGATGATTGACCAGGTTGACGAGAAAGGCGATCCCCCATCCTCCCAGGATCACCGCCGCAGCCATAGCGGCCGCCGGCGGGATCCGAAAGGCCAGGAACTGAACGATCCGGGTCAGGGAGTGAACCAGCAGTTTTTCAAACTGCTCCCCCAATACCTTGCCGGTCTGGGAGATAAAGGTGGAAACAAACAGCACTCCGGTCAGCGTGTTGGAGGTAATCAGAGAAAGAATCGCAATGTAGAGCGGACGGGGCTGATACGTCCGCTCCGTCCGTTCACCGCCGGACCGCGCCGGCTCCCCGGCCAGAAATTCCATACCCTTTTCCAGAAAATCCCGAGCCTGGGCTTCCCGCAGCAAAAGGCTGACATCTGCACGGGAGCGGCTCCCGCTGTCCGTTTCCATCCGCATCCGGACAATGTGAAAGGGGCGCAGGTAAAAGGGCTTTTCCACCACTGCGGAGGAAAGATTGGCATAGGGGATATACCGCGCTTCATTAAATAATACGCCGCTTTCCACATAGATCCCCTTGTTCTGCAAAGCGTAGGTGGTGCACAGCCATTGGAGCACGCCGAATCCCACCACAGACAGCAGAATCAGGATGTCGAACCAGGCGCCCTTAGCCCAGGCCCAGACATCCCCTCTCAGCAGGAGCAGCGACCGCAGCAGCGGCAGAAGCAGAAGCAGGATATACTTGGAAAAGGCGTGAACAATCGCCAGCGGGTGCTGCCGCTCAAATTCAGTCATGGCGCTTTCCCCTCCCGGAGGCGAAAATCCGCGACCTGATAGCCGGCCGCTTGGGCGTAATCTCTTGAAGCAGGGCTTCCGCCTCCCGTATGGGGAGACTGGGCAGCATCAGGCTTCCCCCCATGGAGGAGACGACAAGGCTTCTGGTCCGCAGCAGCGGCGAGATCGGACTCCGCACAATGGTCACGTACATGATCGACCGGCGCAGCACCCGGGTCCGGACAAAGAAAAAAACGCCGCGGCTGTATTCGATATATTCCGGCGTAATCGTATACCGGCAGCTCTCATACAGCAGAGGCAGCCACAAAAAGCTGCAAAAAACCAACGCCAGTCCGATCAGCCAGAGAATCAGATACCAATACCATGTGCGGGCCGGCAGAAGCCATAAAGCCGCCCCCGCCAGAACCGCCGCAGCCAGAACTGCGCTGGCCTCCCAAACAGCCAATATCTTTTTGGAGATCCCGCCTTCCATGCCGCACTCCCTTTCCGCGAAATACATCTTTCGTTATTTTACCATAATCCACCCGTCAATTCAAACAATATATGTAAAATCCTGAAAAATGCCCAATATTTCTAAAAAAGTTCTCTTTTCCAATTTATCGCTTTATCTTGCTATCTAATTGATTTTGTGTTAAAATAAGAGAAAATATAACAAAAGGGTGAACAGATCGTGGACAATATTGGAATGATTATCATCGTTTTTCTCTGCTACCTGGTGGCTATGGTTGGAATCGGCTTTTACTTCTTCAAAAAGAATAAAAATGCTTCTGATTACATTCTCGGCGGACGCAATCTGAATCCCTGGGTCGCGGCCATGTCCGCTCAGGCGTCGGATATGTCCGGTTGGCTGCTCCTGGGCCTCCCCGGAACCGCCTACGTCCTTTTCGGAGGCACATCGGAGGCAATCTGGACGGCCATCGGCCTAGCCTTGGGGACCTATCTCAACTGGCTGATTGTTGCTAAGCGGCTTCGTAAATACACCGCCGTGGCGGGGGATTCCATTACTCTGCCGCAGTTTTTTGAGAACCGCTTCCATGACAAAAAAGGGATCATCAAAGGCGTTTCCTCTGTTTTTATTCTGATCTTCTTCCTTTTTTATACCGCGTCCATGTTTTCGGCGGGTGCGAAGCTCTTCCAGTCCGTGTTTAACATTCCCTACCAGCAGGCGCTGCTCATCGGCGCCATCATTATCGTGTCCTACACCTTCCTGGGCGGGTTTTTGGCGGTCTGCTGGACGGACACCATCCAGGGCGTCCTAATGTTTCTGGCCTTAATCGTCGCTCCTATCGTCGCCTTCTGCACGCTGGGCGGCGGTGAAGGCGTCACCGCCCTGCTGGCGGAAATTCCCGAAAAGTTCACCCTCCTCCCCATGACGGACGGCCATGTCAACGTTCTTTTGCTGATCTCCGCCCTGGCCTGGGGCATCGGCTATTTCGGCCAGCCTCACATCCTTCCCCGCTTCATGGCGATCCGTTCCTCCAAGGAGATCCGGCCGGCACGGATCATCGCCATCATCTGGGTCGTGATTACTCTCGGCGCCGCCATCCTGGTAGGTGTCCTCGGTTCCTTCCTCTACCCGAACTTGGCCGACCCCGAGCAGGTGTTCATCACGATGGTAGGCAAGCTCTTCCCTCCCATTGTCACAGGCATTCTGCTGACCGCCATTCTGGCAGCCATCATGAGCACCGCCGACAGCCAGCTTCTGGTCGCCTCCTCCGCTGTTTCATCCGATCTTTACGGTGGACTGATCAATAAGAAAGCCAAACCCCAAACCCTTCTCTGGATCAGCCGCATCACGGTAATCGTCATCTCCATTGTCGCCGCCCTGCTGGTATCGGTGGAAAATCCCGTGGAGGGGACTCTCATGTATAAGATCAACGAATCGGTCTTCAAGCTGGTTGCCTTTGCCTGGGCCGGATTCGGCGCGGCCTTCGGGCCTATTGTCCTGTTCTCCCTGTTCTGGAGGCGCACCACCAAGCAGGGTGCGCTGTGGGGGATCATTTCCGGCGGCGTCACCGCCTGCATCTGGTGGCTCAACAGCGGCGGCATTTTCGACGTTTATGAAATTGTCCCCGGCTTCCTGGTCTCCTCCATCGTCATCGTTGTGGTCAGCCTGCTGACCAAGCTCCCCGAGGAAATTGGCAAGGAGTTCGATTCCGTAAAGA
>CAKXAF010000283.1 GCA_934869045.1 uncultured Nitrososphaerota archaeon
ATACTTTTGTGGATAATGAAACAGGAGCGAGAATGTTTTCGCTCCTGTTTTTGTGAGACGTTTTTCCGCTGCGGGACGTCTCCAGCGATAAATAAACGCAGGGGAGAAAAGAGGCATCCATGAACAAAAAGGTTTCATTGGGCGCGGCTATCTGCTTTATGGCGATCGCTGCCGCGGTTACCTTCACGATTACGATGTATTTTTCGCTGAATATCTTCAATTCCAAGATTGCCAACGTCACGGAACGGGACGATTTTTACGACAAAATTGCGGAAATCGACACCATTGTGCGGAACAATTTTTTGGAAGACATTGATGAAGAACAGCTGTTGGATTCCGTTGCGGATGGCTACATGGCAGGCTTGAACGATCCCTATACCCGCTACATGAATCAGGAGGAGTACAAGGCGTACCAGATGGACAACGCCGGGCAGCTGGTGGGAATTGGTGTGACGGTCCAAATGGATGAAAGCGGCTATATCTTGGTCAATAGCGTGGAAGGAGGCTCTCCCGCGGAAAACGCAGGCATCCTGGCAGGCGATTTGATCGTCAAGGTTGATGATTTGGACGTTTTGACGGCGGGGTACGCGGAAGCGGTCAATGCCGTGCGGGGCGAAGAAGGAACGACGGTGCTTTTGACAGTCCGCCGGAATAACGAGGACATCCAGCTTGAAGCCGTTCGAAAGCTGATTACCTCGACGACGATTACTTACCGGATGATCGGCGAGGACGGTTACATCAAAATTTCCAAATTTGATGCGACAACGGCGAGCGACTTCAAGAATGCGGTGACAGACTTGAAGGCTCAGGGCGCGACCGGACTGATTTTTGACGTGCGGAATAACCCCGGCGGCCTGCTGGACAGTGTGGCTGAGGTTTTGGATTTCCTTCTTCCGGAGGGGCCCATCGTCTCTGCGACCAATAAAAAGGGCGAGACCCGGGTCCTTTACGAATCCGATGCCAACAGCGTGGATCTGCCGATGATCGTGCTCTGCAACGGGGAAACGGCCAGCGCGGGCGAGTTGTTTTCCGCCGCGCTGCGGGACTATAAAAAGGCGGAGCTGGTCGGCGTTACCACCTACGGGAAGGGGATCATGCAGACCGCCTACAACCTGGCGGATGGGTCGGCGCTGAGCCTGACTACGGATTACTACAACCCGCCCTCCGGCATCAACTTCCACGGCGTCGGCCTGAAGCCTGATTACGAGGTGAAGCTGACCACAGACCAGGAGCTGAATCTGGCCAATTTGGATGAGAGCACAGATCCGCAGCTGCAAAAGGCGATCACGGTTCTGGATGCTCAGAAATAACGTTTCGATACAGGAATACAGGGATACAGGGCGTCCGCGCCCTGTATTTTTTTGAAGATATGTAAACCTATTGACAACTTTAAGTTTACGTGTTAATATGTAAACTATAATTTAAATTATGGTTGACGAGAAAGGGGATCACAATGAACACAGAAACTTCCACCAAAAAGGTTCACAGCAAAACGCTTTCACTGGCGCTGATCGCGCTGTTTGCCGCGCTGACAGCGATTCTTTCCCAGATAGCGATTCCTATGCCGGGGCTGGTTCCAATCAGTTTGGGAAATCTGGCAGGTTTTTTCGCTATTGGTTTGCTAAACTGGAAAGAGGCGGCGGCAAGCCAGGCGGTTTGGGTACTGCTGGGGGTAGCAGGAGCGCCGGTTTTTTCCGGATTCGGTTCGCTGAGCCGGCTGGCAGGACCTACAGGTGGGTATATCATTGGTTTTGTAATTTCTGCGTTAATAGCAGGGCTGATTCTTACCAGGACCGGATACCGCTTTCGTTGGCTAGTGCTCGCCTTGACAGTTGGGGTAATCGTCTGTTATGTGTTTGGAACCGTATGGTACCTCATTGTGATGGGAGGTGAAACCACGCCCGCAGCCGCTCTTCTGTCCTGCGTCGTACCGTTTTTGCCCGGGGACGCAGTCAAAATTGTCTTAGCCTCTCTGCTCAGCCAGAAACTGCGCCCCCGTCTCTGGCGGGGTGCTTAAAATCAGACCCATACAAAGCTATACTTGATTTTTTGAAAAAATGGGGGGCGATTTTCTCCTTGCCCGCTGCACTAAGCGCTCCCCTCCCCCTTTACGGCTGGGCCTCAAAGGGGGAGAAAAAGGAATTTTTGTGATGAAGAAAACCGCCTGTCCCTTCATCGGAGACAGGCGGTTTTCTTACGCTTGCGGAAAAATGGTATGCAGATCCAAGACCCGTTGGTTGCTGCTGCCGCGGAATTCCAGATTCAAGTCCCGGAGCGCCTCAACGTAAGGGCCGTCAACCAGCGTGTCGCAGAGCTTCAAAAGCTCCGACACCGCCCGCTGGTTTTTCCCCAGTTCCAACAATTGCTCCAGGGTGTAGCCGCTATAGGCAAAAACCGTTTTTCCCAATTTCCGTACCTCCTGCACCAACGGGAGCAGAGCCTCCGCCTGACAGAAGGGTTCGCCGCCGGAAAGGGTGATGCCGTCCAGCAGCGGGTTCTCTCGGATCCCGGCGAGGATTGCGGGAATATCCGCGTCAAATCCGCCGGAAAAATCGTGAGTCTGGGGGTTGTGACATCCAGGGCAGTAGTGGGGACATCCTTGGGTAAAGATTACGAAGCGGATTCCCGGGCCGTCTACAATGGATTCTTCGATGATGCCGCTGAGACGGAGCTTAGATGCCATGTTTTACACGGTCCCGTTCTTCTGCGCGCTTGGCGTTATTAAAGCGGTCGGTGGTGCCGACCAGGTAGCCGGTGATCCGGCGGATACGCTCAAAGGAGACGTCCTTGCCGATGGATCTGACTTCTTTGCTGTTCTGTTTCTCGCTCATGTTGATAACTCCTTTGTGATAGTATGGTGAAGGTTAGTGCGTGCAGTCGTAATGGCAGGGGACATCCGGATATTTTTTCCGCAGTTCGTCAAGCCGTTCAATGGTGACGGCCTCGCCGTCATGCCGCCCGCAGCGGGGACAAACGTCGTTGATGACTCCAGTGTAGCCGCAGACCGGATCCCGATCTACCGGATGGTTGACCGAGCCGTAGCCGATCCCGGCTTCCTTCATGCAGCGGATGATGGTCTCAAAGGCCTTGAGATTTTTACAGGTGTCGCCGTCCAGCTCCACATAACTGATGTGACCAGCGTTGGTGAGGGCATGGTAGGGGGCCTCCAGTTGGATTTTTTGATAGGACTTGATGGGGAAGTAAACCGGCACATGGAAGGAATTGGTGTAGTAATCCCGGTCGGTTACGCCAGGAATCTCGCCGTAAATCTTCTTGTCGATGCGGACAAACCGCCCGGAGAGGCCTTCCGCAGGAGTAGCCAGCAGGGTAAAGTTCAGGCCGGTTTTCTGGGATTCATCGTCCATACGCTTGCGCATATAGGTGATGATCTCCAGGCCCAGCTTCTGGCTTTCCGCGCTTTCACCGTGGTGAGCGCCGGTCAGGGCTTTGAGCGTCTCCGCCAGGCCGATAAAGCCGACACTGAGTGTGCCATGCTTCAGAAGCTCCGCGACACTGTCGTCCGGGCCCAGGTCCTCTGAAC
>CAKXAF010000284.1:0-1335 GCA_934869045.1 uncultured Nitrososphaerota archaeon
GGGTTGATCAGAGAAATCTCATCCCCCACCCCAACTTTCAGGATTTTTCCCAGCTTTTCATTGATGATCACGCCGTCATCCGTCAGAGCAAGGTTTTCCCCGCCGATCCGCTCATGAAGGTCGATGTAGTTCCGCATCCCTTCCGGGTCCTCCGGGACCATGAGATTGATGGTCCGCACGATCCCGCCGGCGCTGACGTCCAGGCTGCGGGTATACAGCAGCTGCCCGTTTTCCACATCGCCCATGGATACTGCGGAATCCAGAGCTGCCCCGGCCTGCTCCCCGGTAAGGTTTTCCTCAAGGGCTGCCAGGGTGTCATATACAAAGATGCTGCTGTACTGCTTTTCCCCGATGGAGACAATAGCGTACCGCAGTCCGAAGCCCGTAAGCATCAGCGCCGTACATCCGGCAATACCGACAATGGTCATCAGCGCCCTCCGTTTGTAGCGAAACAGGTTTCGGGTGGTCACTTTCTGGGTGAAATTCAGCCGTTTCCAGATAAAGGTGACCCGTTCCAACAGGACTCGCTTCCCGGCCTTGGGGGCCTTTGGCCGCATCAGCTGTGCCGGAAATTCCCGCATGGAGGCCGTGCAGGCGCCCCAACTGGCCAGACCCACGCACACCACCGCCACCGCCGCACAGGCTGCTCCACAGGCCCAATGGATGGGGGTCAGCGGAGTGGGCAGGTTGTACATCGCCTTATAGGCGTTGATGATGACATATGGGAACAACTTAAATCCAATGGCAAGGCCGACCACCGCGCCGGTCAGGCTTGCCGCCATAGCATAGGCCAGATATTTGGCCATGATCGCGCCCCGGGAATAGCCCAGCGCCTTCAGTGTACCGATCTGAGTCCGCTGTTCTTCCACCATCCGTGTCATCGTCGTCAGACAGACCAGCGCTGCCACCAGGATGAAGAAAACCGGGAAAACCGCCGCGACCGCGTCCACCTTTTCCGAATCCTCGCTGTAGTTGGAATAATCCGGATTGTTATTCCGGTTCCAGACGTACCAGGTCGGTTCCTTCAGGTCAGCCAGATCCCGCTCCGCATCGGCAATTTGCCGGCGGGCGTCTTCCAGTTCCGCATCGGAGTCCGCCTTGGCCTCTTCATATTCCGCCTTTGCGGATTCTAATTGCGCACGTCCATCGGTCAGTTTCTGCCTGGCGTCGTCCAGCTCCCGCTGGCCGGTGCGCCGGGAGGAGGCAAGCTGCCGCCAGCCCTCGTCCAGTTCCGCATCTTTTTCCTCCAAAAGGGCTTTTGTCTCATCCAACTGGATTTTCGCGCTGTCCAGTTCTGCTTTGGCAGAATCCAGCTGTGCCTGGGCGGAGGCAATG
>CAKXAF010000284.1:1345-3537 GCA_934869045.1 uncultured Nitrososphaerota archaeon
GGCAATGCCTGCGGTCAACTGTTCCAGCGCCGTTTTGGCAGGGACCAGCTCTTCTTCCAGCGGCCGCAGCGTTTCGTCAGCGGAACCGGCGATCTGTTCCAGCTTCCGCCCAAGGGCCTGCTTCGCCGCGCCTTCGGAAGTCACATACTGGGTCAGCATCGCCGACAGACTGACGCCGGACGGAAGCGCCTCCTCGGGCAGAAGCGCACTCAGCCCGTCGGCTGCGGCGATGGCCGCCTGGGTGTCCTCCGGAACCTGCCCCGCCGGGAGGCTGGTTTCCGCGAAGGCCTTCAGCACTTCCTGCATGGCGGTCAGAGAGGCCCGAGCGGCATCTGCCTGACGGATGGCCTCCCCGGCCTCCGCCTCCAGCTGATCCGCCTGGGCCTGATAAGCGGCGATCTGAGCCTGGGCCTCCGGAAGCTGGGCCTGATAATCGGACAGTCCGGATTCGTACTGGGCCAAAGCTTTTTCGTAAGCGTCCTCGCCTTCCTTCAGCTGGGTCTCCCCATCCGCCAGCCGCTCCTCCGCATCGGCGATCTCCCTGTTGAAGCGGGCGAGAGCCCGGTCATAATCCGACTGGCCATTATCCAGCTCCTTCTCCGCGTCGGCGATTTCCTTTTCCGCCTTGGCCAGCTCTTCGGCCTGGGTCTGTTCACCATCGGCCAGTTCCGCCTTGGCGTTGTCAATTTCCGCCTGGGCTTCCTCATAAATTTCGTCATACCGCTCCTCGCCCCGGAGCTCCGCCACCGATTCGAAGCCCTCGCTGGCCAGATCCACCGCGTCGGCATAAGCGTCTTCAAACGCGGACAGCCCGGCGGTGCTCTGGAGGGTCAAATACACGTCGGTGTAGACATCCAGGGAAAAATCCTCCTCCGGGACCATCAAAAAAGCGTCCACCTCGCCGTCGCCGATGGTACTATGCCCACGGTCGAAGCCGATGTACATGGCGCTCTCCACGATGCCGACGATGGTATACGTATCTGTTTTCAGCGTATCAGAAAGTTCCGTATCCTCTGAACCGGGAAGCAGCCGGATGGTGTTTCCGAGCTGAAATTCCTCCGGCGTGTGCATGTTTCGCTCCACGACGCATTCGCCGGATTTTTCCGGAAAGCGTCCCTCCGTCAGCATCGGCCGGTTGAGATAATTTTCGCCTTCCTCCTCCCGTCCGGCAGGAAGGGAGTACGCCTTGACGATTGTATTGGAGCTGTCCCCCGCTTCCAGAAAGGCATCGGTGGAATAGCCAGCCATCATTCCCCGGATACCGTCCACTGTTTCAATGGCCTCGATGTCGTTTTCGTTGAAACCAAAGGTAGAGACCAGGTGGAGATCCATGAGTCTGCTTTCCTCAAAATACTGGTCGGCGGTCAGCTTCATATCCGGGCAGCTGGCCTTGACACCGGCAAAAAAGCCGCAGCCAATGGCCACAATCGCCAAGATAGAAAGAAACCGGGTTCGGGTCCGCCAGACGCTCCGCACCATCTCGTGCAGGAGCTGGTTGCGCTTCCGTCTCATCGCAGCACTCCTCCCGTCACCATTCGATCTCTTCCACCGGGGTTGGCCGGTCGTTGAGGATCACCTGACTGACACGGCTGTTTTTCATTCGGATCACCCGATCCGCCATGGGCGTGATCGCCTGGTTATGGGTGATCAGGATCACTGTCATCTCATTCTGCCGACAGGTGTCCTGCAAAAGCTTGAGGATCGCCTTGCCGGTGTTGTCATCCAGGGCGCCGGTGGGTTCGTCGCAGAGGAGGAGCTTAGGCCGCTTGGCCAGTGCACGGGCGATGGAGACCCGCTGCTGCTCGCCGCCGGAAAGCTGAGCGGGAAAGTTCTGGAGCCGGTCCCCCAGCCCCACCTCCCGCAGGACCTGCGCCGCATCCATAGGGTTTTTGCAGATCTGGGTGGCCAGCTCCACATTCTCCCGGGCGGTGAGGTTGGGAACCAGGTTGTAAAACTGAAAGACAAAACCAATGTCAAAGCGCCGGTACTGGGTGAGCTGCCGTGGGGTGTATTTTGCGATGTCCTGGCCGTCGACAAGAATCGTCCCCTCATCACAGCTGTCCATGCCGCCCAGCATGTTCAAAACGGTAGTCTTTCCCGCGCCGCTGGATCCGACGACCACAGCAAACTCCCCTTTTTCGATCTCAAAAGAGACCCCGTCGGAAGCCGTGATGGTCACCTCTCCCATATGA
>CAKXAF010000285.1:0-2692 GCA_934869045.1 uncultured Nitrososphaerota archaeon
CCATTTCAGTGCCTTCGGGCAGGGTGATGATGCCGGTAACGTCGGTGGTCCGGAAGTAGAACTGAGGACGGTAGTTGTTGAAGAAGGGCTTATGACGGCCGCCTTCTTCCTTTTTCAGGACGTAAACAGAGCAGTGAAATTTGGTGTGGGGATGAATGGTGCCGGGTTTGCAAAGAACCTGGCCGCGTTCGATGTCAGAACGCTGCACACCACGGAGCAGAGCACCGATATTATCGCCAGCCTCAGCAAAATCGAGAAGCTTGCGGAACATCTCAACGCCGGTAACAACAGTCTTGCCTTTTTCTTCCTTCAGGCCAACGATTTCAACTTCATCGCCAACCTTAACGGTGCCACGCTCAACACGGCCAGTCGCAACAGTGCCGCGGCCGGTAATGGTGAAAACGTCCTCAACAGGCATCAGGAAGGGCTTGGTGTCGTCACGCTCAGGAGTGGGGATCCACTCGTCAACAGCAGCCATCAGCTCGAGAATCGGCTTGTAAGCCTCGTTGTTGATATCATCGGGAGCTTCCAGGGCAGCCAGAGCAGAGCCACGGATAATGGGGGTATCATCGCCGGGGAAATCGTACTCGTTCAGGAGTTCACGGATTTCCATCTCGACCAGATCCAGCAGCTCTTCGTCGTCAACCTGATCGCACTTATTCATGAAAACAACGATATAAGGAACGCCAACCTGACGGGAGAGCAGGATGTGCTCACGGGTCTGAGGCATGGGGCCGTCAGCGGCAGAAACAACCAGGATCGCGCCATCCATCTGAGCAGCGCCAGTGATCATGTTCTTAACATAGTCAGCATGGCCGGGGCAGTCAACGTGAGCATAGTGACGATTGTCGGTCTCGTACTCAACGTGAGCGGTATTGATTGTGATACCACGGGCCCTTTCCTCGGGAGCCTTGTCGATCATATCGTAGGCTTCGAATTTCGCCTTGCCCTGCATCGCGAGGGTTTTGGTGATCGCAGCAGTCAGAGTGGTTTTGCCATGGTCAACGTGGCCGATGGTGCCAATGTTAACATGGGGCTTCGTGCGTTCAAATTTAGCTTTTGCCATTGGTTTTTCCTCCTTTTAATTTTGAACAATACGGTTCAAAAAAATCATACTATCTAAAGAGCTGCAAAACTCAGTTCTGCTTTGCTCTCTTGGACATAATGTCCTCCGCAACAGACTTGGGAACCTCTGTATAATGGCTGGGTTCCATCGTGTATTGACCGCGGCCCTGTGTTTTGGAACGCAGGTCCGTCGCGTAGCCAAACATCTCCGAAAGCGGAACCATCGCCCGAATCTCCTCAACACCGTTTCGGGCCTCCATGCCCTGGATCTGCCCGCGGCGGGAGTTCAGATCACCGATGACATCGCCCATATAATTCTCCGGAACAATAACGACCACTTTCATGATCGGTTCCAAAATCACCGGATTGGCCTTACGCATTGCGTCTTTCAGAGCCATAGAGCCGGCAATCTTAAAGGCCATTTCTGAGGAGTCGACTTCATGGTAAGAACCATCGTACAGTTCGACCTTGATATCGACAACCGGATAGCCTGCCAACACACCGGATTGCATCGCACCTTGGATACCGGCGTCAACCGCAGGAATATATTCCTTCGGAATTGCTCCGCCGACAACCTTGTTGACAAATTCATAACCCTTACCGGCTTCGTTGGGGTAGACACGGATCTTAACATGACCGTACTGGCCCTTACCGCCGGACTGGCGGGCGTATTTATTCTCAACATCAACGTTTTTACGAATGGTTTCGCGATAGGCAACCTGAGGTTTGCCAACGTTGGCCTCAACCTTAAACTCACGGAGCAGGCGGTCGACGATAATCTCCAGATGGAGCTCGCCCATACCGGCGATAATGGTCTGACCCGTTTCTTCGTCTGTGTAGGTCTTAAAGGTTGGATCCTCTTCCGCCAGCTTAGCAAGAGCAATGCCCATCTTTTCCTGGCTGGCCTTGGTCTTGGGTTCGATCGCAACGCGGATAACCGGTTCCGGGAACTCCATAGACTCAAGAATGACCTCGTGTTTGGGATCGCAGAGCGTATCGCCGGTCGTGGTCTGCTTGAGGCCGACCGCGGCAGCAATATCGCCCGCGTAACAGGTTTCAATATCCTGACGGTGATTGGCATGCATCATCAGGATGCGGCCCATACGTTCGGATTTGCCTTTGGTAGAGTTATAAACCGTCGCGCCGGCGTCAACCGTGCCGGAGTATACGCGGAAGAAACAAAGCTTTCCAACAAAGGGGTCTGTCGCGATCTTAAAAGCCAGCGCGGAGAAAGGCTCCGTGTCGGAAGAATGCCGGACGGATTCCTCACCCGTCTCCGGATCCACACCATCAATAGGCGGAATGTCGACAGGAGAAGGCATATAATCCACGATCGCATCCAGCAGCTTCTGAACGCCTTTGTTGCGGTAAGCAGTACCACAGCAAACAGGAACCAGATCATTGGCAATCGTCGCCGCACGAAGAGCCTTTTTCATCTCCTCGACGGTCAATTCCTCATCTTCCAGGAACTTCTCCATCAGCGCGTCATCTGTCTCAGCAATTGCTTCGACCATTTCGGCGTGATACTGTTCTGCTTTTTCCTTCATGTCGTCCGGAATATCAACGACAGAAATATCGTTGCCCAGCTCATCATTATAAATATAAGCCTTCATTTCCATCAAATCAA
>CAKXAF010000285.1:2702-3535 GCA_934869045.1 uncultured Nitrososphaerota archaeon
CCTCAGCACCGATGGGAAGCTGAATGGGCAACGGATGGCATTTCAGCCGGTCGCGCATCATTCCAACGACATTGTAGAAGTCCGCGCCCATGATATCCATCTTATTGATGAACGCCATACGGGGGACCTTGTATTTGTTAGCCTGATGCCATACGGTTTCAGACTGGGGTTCTACGCCGCCTTTAGCGCAGAAAACGGTAACGGAGCCGTCCAGAACGCGGAGAGAACGTTCCACTTCTACTGTAAAGTCCACGTGACCGGGGGTATCGATAATATTGACCCGATGGCCCTTCCAGAAAGCAGTCGTAGCAGCAGAAGTAATCGTAATACCCCGTTCCTGCTCTTGTGCCATCCAGTCCATCGTCGCAGTTCCCTCATGGGTGTCGCCAATCTTGTGCGTTTTTCCCGTATAATACAGAATACGCTCAGTCGTGGTTGTTTTGCCTGCGTCGATGTGAGCCATTATACCAATATTACGAGTCATTTCTAGAGATACGTCTCTTGGCATAATTTCCTCCTGATTGAATAGAGAATGCGCCCCGCAAGATTGCGGAGCGCCCGCCCCTGCTCCCGGAGGACCGGGAACAATCGGCGGGGGGCATGGATTAGTATGCCCCGAAAAAGAAATACGGCAACCTTACCATCTGAAATGTGCGAACGCCTTGTTGGCTTCTGCCATCTTGTGAGTATCCTCACGTTTCTTGCAGGCGCCGCCGGTGTTGTTCAGCGCATCCATAATTTCTCCGGCAAGCCGTTCCTTCATGGTCTTTTCAGAACGGTTTCTGGAATAGGTGGTCAGCCACCGCAGGCCCAGAGTCTGCCGCCGCTCCGGA
>CAKXAF010000286.1 GCA_934869045.1 uncultured Nitrososphaerota archaeon
ATCTGAGCAGCGCCGCGCTGTTTCCCAGCGTGATCGTCTTTTCCGACCTCTGGCAGGGCGTGGGATGGAACTCCATCATCTACATAGCCGCTCTGACCAACATCGACCCGAATCTCTACGAGGCTGCCCGCATGGATGGATGCGGGCGGCTCCGTCAGATGTGGCATATCACTCTGCCGGGTATTGTGCCGACGATGACGGTACTGATGATTCTGAGCATCGGCGGACTGCTTTCCGCCAATTCAGACAAGATCCTGCTGCTGTACACGCCCCTGACCTATGAGACCGGCGACGTCATTGGCACCTTTATCTACCGCCGGGGCCTGAAGGGCGGAGATTACAGCTATTCGGAAGCGGTCGGGCTGTTCCAGACGGCAATCAACTTCCTGCTGTTGGTTTTTGCCAACTGGTTCAGCAACAAGACCACGGAAACCAGCTTGTGGTAAAGGATGAACGCTATGAAAAAACATGGGAAAGCAAGTCCGGGCGATCGGATACTGGACGCAGTAATCTACTTTGTTCTCACCCTGCTGGCGGCTGCCTGCCTTTATCCGCTTTACCAGGTGTTGGTGGTCTCGGTCAGCGACCCGGCTGTCGTCATGAAAAAAAACGGTCTGATGCTGCTGCCGGAGGGCATCCACTTTGACGCCTATCAGATCGTCTTCTCCAACAAAAATATCGCTACCGGCTTTCTGAACACCCTCTTTTACATCGTCGTAGGCACGGGGCTTCAATTTCTGACCACTGTGACGGCCGCCTATGCCCTCTCCAAGAAAAACGTCCTGCTCAAAAAGCCCATTATGGTGTATTTCACCATCACGATGTATTTCGGCGGCGGAATCATTCCGTTTTTCCTGCTGATCAACCAGATGCATCTGATGAACACCCCCTGGGCTATCCTCCTCCCCGGCGCCTGCAGCGTGTGGAATATCATCATCATGCGCACCCAGTTCACGAACATTCCGGACGGACTCAAGGAAGTAGCCATGATCGACGGGGCCAGTGACTTCACCATTTTGTCCCGGATCCTGATCCCATTGAGCGGCTCCGTGATCGCGGTGCTGGTCCTGTTCAGCGCCGTAGGCTACTGGAACATGTGGTATGAGCCAATGATCTTCCTGACCGAACGCGCCCAGTACCCGATCCAGTCGGTGCTGCGGGAGATTCTCATCGACAGCAGCACCCAGATGATGGCCGGGGCCGGCAACGTCCAGACCCGGTTCAACGTCAAAACCAACGCAGCCGCCCAAACCCTCGTTAAGTACGCCAACATCATCGTCTGCACTGTTCCGATCCTTGTAATCTATCCCTTCCTGCAAAAATATTTCGTCAAGGGCGTAATGGTCGGCTCTCTGAAAGGATGAACACTGTGAAATTTACTGTCGGCGCCAAACGCCTTCTGACAGAGACCGGCTGGGAAAAGGATTGCGTCCTGGAGATCAGCGAGGGCCGGATCGTCCGCATCGCCCGGGGAACAGCCGCGGACTTTTCCGCAGAGACGATGGCTCCCGGCCTCATCGATCCTCACATCCACGGCGGGGATGTCTTTGATGTCATGCATCCCACCGTGGAACAAATGGAAGCCTGGCTTGTCCGGCTGGCGGAATCCGGTGTGGCGGCAGTCCTGGCCTCGCCCTACACCGGGCCCATGGAGATTATGCGCGGGTCGCTGGAGGTCATTGCAAAGGTCATGGAGCGCCAGAAAAAAGACGGCGTCCCCGGCGCACGGCTGCTGGGCGCTCATCTGGAAGGCCCCTTCATCAGCCCGAATCGTCTGGGCGCCATGGAGGAACGCTTCGTCCTGCCGCCCTCCGCCGAGGTCTGCCGTCAATTACTGGAGGGTTATGAGTCCATTATCCGGGAGATGACCCTGGCTCCGGAGGTTCCCGGGGCCGGGGAGGTCATCTCCCTGCTGGAAAGCCTGGGCATCCGGGTCCAGGCAGGGCACTGCGACGCCACCTGGGAGGAGGGGGAAACCGCCTTTTCAGCCGGGGTCGGCTCGGTCTGCCACTTTTTCAACGCCGCCCGTCCCATCCGCCACCGCGATCCCGGCTTTCTGGCCTCTGCCCTAACCAGACCGGAGATCTACTGCGAGATGATCGCCGACCTGGTTCACCTGCACCCCGGCGCGGTGCGCCTGCTCTGGCGCTGCAAAGGGCCGGACCGGGTGATGCTTATCTCCGACGCCGTCTCCACCACCAACCTCCCCGATGGGGAGTACCTGGACAACGGCCTGACTGTGGAGGTCCGCGGCGGAGCTTCCTTTGTAAAAGGCGGCGGGCTCAACGGGGGCGGAACCTATCTGCCGGGAGCAGTGCGCAACCTGATCTCCCTCGGCATTGCGGATCACCAAGCCCTCCGCGCGGCCTCGTCCAATGCCGCCCGCTGGTTGCGGCTCGATCCCGGCGTCCGGGTGGGGGCGGAGGCCTCTTTGACCGGCTGGGATCAGGACATGCGCCCGCTCTTCACCCTGACCGGCGGCTATCTTCACAAAAAGGAGGAAATCCCTTGGAAGCCATTGGAATCGACATCGGAGGAACCACCATCAAATTTGCCCGGATAGGCGAAAACGCATCCATTCTCTCCCGGGCGGAAAAACCGACCCCCCTCGGAGACCCTGCCGCCCTGGCAGGCCGGATCGCGGAGCTGATCCGGGAAAACGGCGGCAATCGGGAAATCCCCATCGGCGTGGCCTGCGCCGGGGACGTGGACGGCGTCACGGGCCTGGTGACCGCGGACAACCTGGGCTGGGAGCGGGTTCCCTTGGGACCGCTGCTAGCGGAACGCCTGGGCCGGCCTGTTTTTCTGGAACAGGACACCCATTCCGCCATGATGGCGGAATGGGAAAACGGATCCCTGAAAGGCCAGAAAAACGCCCTCTACCTAACGCTGGGAACCGGAGTAGGCGGCGGCGCCATTATTGACGGAAGGCCCTACCGGGAAGTCAAGCGGATCGCCTCGGAATTCGGGCATATGATCACCCATGCCGGAGGCGAACCCTGCCCTTGCGGGGAATACGGCTGTTACGAACGCTACGCCTCCACCAGCGCCCTGGTGCGCCGGGCGGAGGGCTATTCCTCCGCCCGGGAGATCGTGGAGGCTGTCCGGACGGGAAATGAAGCGGTTCAACCCGTCTGGAACAGCTATATCCGGGAAGTCTGCATCGGCCTGATCAGCCTTCTGACCATCTTCGCGCCGGACGTTCTTTCCATTGGCGGCGGGATCAGCGGAGCCGGGGACTTTTTTCTTGACTGCATCCTATCGGGCATGGAGGAGCACGCAGCCTACCGGAGATATTACCGCGGGACGGAAATCCGACTGGCAGCTTTCGGAAACGACGCGGGCGTGCTGGGAGCGGCCGCCGCTGCCCGCCGGGCCTGGAAGGGGGAATCCTGCCTGTGAAACCGCTGACCGTGGATGAAATGCGCGCCCTCCAGCTGGAGCTGCACGAAGCATACGAGGACGAATGGGCTCCCCTCTGTCCCGACGAGGCGGTTTCCTGCCTTCTGTGGACCCT
>CAKXAF010000287.1 GCA_934869045.1 uncultured Nitrososphaerota archaeon
AGGGAATTGCCTACGTCATCGGCATGTACGCCTTGACCGGGCTCCGAATTGAATGGAAAAAGCTTTTCGGAATGTCGGCCATCCTGATTCTGGCGACCTATTTGATTCGCCTGCTCCCGATCCGGTTCGGTATTCACACGATGCTGATCCTCTTTACGATGATCTTCCTTTTTATGGCAGTGACCAAAACACCTGTTATCCGCAACATCAAAGCAGCTCTGATCATTCTTGCATTTTTGATTGTATCGGAGATGATCAATCTTGGAATCCTCCAATTTCTTTATGGCTCTGAACATGTGAAGGAAATTATGGACGACAACGTGCAGAAAACCCTATATAGTATTCCTTCCACCATTATCTTTGTTCTGCTGGCAATCTTCACGTACTATCTGCGTGTTATTCGAAAGAGGGAAAAAGTTGGAAAAGATTGCACACCGGCTGGCTGAAAAAATTGCCCTTTCCCTGGAATATGACGCAGAAAAACAGGCGGTCATTGCCTACGGCCTCACTGGCCTGTTGCAGCTGCTTGCTCTGGCGGTGATTTTTACTCTGCTGGGAATTTTATTCTCCCTGTTCTGGGAGCTCGCCATCCTTTACATCGCGGTTGCCCTCTACCGGAAATACAGCGGCGGCGGCCACGCTTCCTCAATGGAGGCATGTATGCTGTTCAGCGTTCTCATCTGCCTGCTTCTGGCCTTTGCCGCTAAAGGCTTCGCGCAAATCTTTTCCGGGGTTCCAGCCTTATTCATCGCTATTGCGGGGACGTTTGTATTTGCTGGTGTCATCACTTGGCGCCGCGCCCCGGTAGACAGCCCCAACAAGCCCATCCGCACGGAGAAAAAGAAGCACCGTATGCGGCGAGGAGCCTTTGTCTTTCTGGCTGCCGCGTTTTGTGCTTCACTTTTCCTTTTCTGGGGAGCGAGCCGGTATCCGCTTTGCGGAAGCTGCGGGTTCTCCCTTTTGTTGGCTGTCTGCTGGCAGGCTATTACATTAACGCCCCCTGGCATTGCCTCGATCCGCCTTGCCGATCGTCTGCTTCTCCGTCTCTTTCCGGACAGAACACAGACAGACCGCTCCTCCTGATTTATTGGCGCAATACGCTGATAGATAAATTTTTTGAAAGGGGTTCTATCCATGAAAAAAGTCAACGCCAAGGTTCTTGGGGCGATTGCGGCGGCGGCGTCTGTTTTTGCAGCGCTGATTGCCTCCTCGGCTTGTCTCTTCTTTATTTACCAGCCGGAAGAACCAAAGTGCCTGCGGGACGAGTGATCGGTTCCCTCAGGAGCCTCAGCCCACCTTGTTAAGGCGGGCTGATTCCCTTTATAGAAAGGAATTTCTCATGATTGCCTACGTGGACAACAGGAACAGCAAAATTCGTGAGCTCCTGTCGGTATTAAAGTTGTTTTTTATGCTGTTCGCCGCAATTGCATTTTTCCAATACACCTTTGAAGAACAACTCTTTCTGGATTTAATTCAAAACGGCGCAAACGTTTTACTCCTGTTGGCGCTGGGCTGCGGGGTCATGTACGCCGGTTGGCTCTT
Organism: uncultured Nitrososphaerota archaeon; assembly: GCA_934869045.1. Classification (GTDB taxonomy): domain Bacteria; phylum Bacillota; class Clostridia; order Oscillospirales; family Ruminococcaceae; genus Merdivicinus. Next base: position 1,543 of record CAKXAF010000287.1, read on the forward strand.
CCTGATTTCGAAAAAACCTGCGGACAGCCCCCTGGTAAAGTGGGGCAGCCTTGCCATTATGCTTCTTCTGTCCACCTGCTGCGTCTGGATGACGGGAATACAAGACAGTAACTATGAATTTCTATACTTGATGGCAGTCATCATCGCCACTATCGAATATGGAAAAAGGGAAGGCATTCTCCTGTCCCTAGCCTCCTCTGCGCTTATTCTGGTCACCGACCTGATTATGATCCGAGACGTTGTTATCAACGATAGCTTTGAAGACGATATTGTCCTTTGTAGCGTTTTCGTCATCATCGCATATACCCTCGGGTACTATGTGGAATGCGAAAAGAACCATATCAATCGCCTGGAGCATCTGGTACATATGGATGCACTGACAGAACTTTACAACTACCGCTATTTCCGGGATATGCTTACCCACCAGGTTGGGGTCAGCGCCAGCCAGGGGACCAGCCTGGCCCTGATCCTGATCGATATCGACCATTTTAAACAGTATAATGACATGTTCGGCCACCAAATGGGGGATACCGTTCTACAGCAGCTGGGTATTCTGTTGAAAAAGGAAGCAGGGGCCTCCTATACTGCCGCCCGGTACGGCGGCGCCTCCTTCTCCCTGCTGATGCCGGACACCGGCGAGCGCGGCGCGCTTGACAAGGCGGAAAAGATCCGCCTTGATTTCGAACAGCTTCATATTGATCGGGAAGAGTACCTTCCCGGCGGCAAGCTGACGATCTCCCTGGGGGTTTCCGTGTTCCCGGAAAATGCCTCCAGTGAGGTCCAGCTTTTTGACAGCGCCGATGAGGCTCTCTACCGCGCAAAATTCCTTCAGCGCAACCGCGTGGAATCTTATTACTCCATTCTTGATGCTGTCCAGCGTTCTCTCCACGGGGAACATCGGGACACCGTCGCCTCCATCAAAACTCTCATTGCCGTCATCAACTCCCGGGATAACTATACCTTTACCCACGTTGAACGGGTCGTGACCTACTGCAAGCTCTATGCTGAAGCGACTCACATGAACGAGGAGGACAAGCAAACCCTGGTTTACGGCGCTTATATGCACGATATCGGAAAGATCAACATCGACCAAGGCCTGCTCATGAAAACCGGCAAGCTCTCCGATGAGGAATGGGAGGTTCTCAAGCGCCATCCCGTAGACGGCGCTAAGGTCATTCAAAACATCGACTCCCTCCAGGCCGTGCTTCCGCTAATTCTTCAGCATCACGAGCGCTACGACGGCAGCGGGTACCCCTACGGACTCTCCGGCAGCGGCATCAACTTTTTGGCTCGGATTCTATCCGTGGCGGACAGCTTCGACGCCATGACCTCAAACCGCCCCTACCAGCCACGGAAAACCTATGAAGAGGCTTATGAGGAACTCCGGCGCTGCGCAGGGAGTCAGTTTGACCCCGAGATCGCCATTTCCTTTATCAACATTATTCAAAATTACCTGCTCCACTCCCCCGTGATCCCCAGTGCGCCGGAGCGCATTCAGGATTTAGAACCAAAAACCGAACGGAAAGGATGACCTGTGTTGAATGAAAAAGTCCTGCTGATCCTCGTGGACGGAATGCGTCCTGACGGGATCGCCGCCTGTGAGCACCCCGGCCTGCGGGAGCTTTGCAAAATCAGCGCCTATACCTGGGGCGCCTCCACCATCATGCCTTCTGTGACGCTCCCCTGCCACGCATCCCTTTTCCTCAGCGTCGACCCTGCCCGGCACGGCATCACCACCAATACCTGGATTCCCCAGGTCCGCCCCATCGACAGCCTCACCGATGCTGCCGCCAAAGCGGGCAAAAAGTGCGCCATGTTCTATAATTGGGAGGAGCTTCGGGATTTAAACCGCCCTGGCAGCCTGGACGCCAGCTTTTTCTGCCGTATGGCCGGACGGGACAGCGAGTCCGACTGGATCGTAACCCGCCAGGCTCGTGCTTATATC
>CAKXAF010000288.1:0-2549 GCA_934869045.1 uncultured Nitrososphaerota archaeon
GTGGGGCGCTCCCCTTGGGTCATGATCTGGATGCACTGCTCGCAGGAGTCGGCACGCTGATCAAACTGTCCTGGGAGATACTCCACCGCCAGCACCCGGCATCCTTCCGCCACAGGCAGCTCAGAAAAGGTGACGTCTACCGCCGGCTCGGAGAAAATCGTCTTGGAGGCCATCGCGAAGGTTTCTTCATCAATGCCCTCCACATCGTAACGGTTGAACAGCCGGAGACCGGCGAGATGAATCCCCAAGGATGCACGGATGTCGCTGCGGGTGGAGTCAGCCTCCACAGCAAAGGCGGGCTTTTTCTCCACGTAGATTCGAAAAACAGCCATGACTTTAACCATTCCTTTCTGTTTTGGTCCCGTCCGCCAGAAAGACGGTCCAAAGGAGCGTCATAAATGAACACGGTTGAGAGATTTATCGTTGAAAGGCTCCGACGCAGTGCCCTTCCAGCACCGCCTCGAGCCGCACCTTGACAATTTGGCCGCAGAAGGCCGGATCGCAGTCCACATAAACCGGCGTGTAATTTTTGGTAAAGCCCTCATAGCCCAGTGGGGACCGCGTAGTCTCGATCAAGACCTCCTCCACCCTGCCTAGCTGGCTGAGGAGGAATTCCTTCCGAGACGCGTCCGCCGCCTCGATCATCCGACGGCTGCGGCTTTCCTTGACGGCGCTGGGAACCTGTCCGGGGCGCTTGTCCGCAGCTGTCCCTGGCCGGCGAGAATAAGAGAAAACGTGGGCTTTTGCGAAGCCGGTTTTCCGGACAAATGCCAAGCTCTCCGCAAAATCCGTCTCCGTCTCTCCTGCAAAGCCAACCATAACATCGGTCGTAACCGAAGGGTTTTCAAACACTGCCCGGATGTCGCTGACAATCCTTGTGTACTCTGCAGCGTCGTAATGACGGTTCATATCCCGGAGCGTCCTGTCGCAGCCGCTCTGGAGTGAAAGATGAAACTGCGGGCAGAATTTCCGCTCCGCCGCCATAGAGCGGATGTCTTCGGCTGTCAGCAGCTCCGGTTCCAAACTTCCCAGCCGGATCCGCTCGATGCCATCCACCCGGCAGGCGGCCTGCACCGCATCAATCAGCCGAAGGCCCAGGTCCTTGCCGTAGGACGAAAGGTTGATGCCCACCAGGACTGCTTCCCGATATCCGTTGCGGGCAAGCCCTTCCAGTTCGGCGCGGATTTCCTCCAACGGCTTGGAGCGAACCGGACCCCGGGCCTTGGGGATGATACAATACGAGCAAAAACGCTCACAGCCGTCCTCGATCTTCACAAACGCCCGGGTGCGGCCCCGCAGGCCGGTAACCGCCATATGCTCGAACTTCTCGCCCCGCTGATGCGGGAGGATCTCCACTACCCGCTTTCCCGTGGCGAGAGCCTCTTTCACTGCGGACAGAAGTGCCGCCCGGTTTGAGGACCCGGTAACGACATCCGCCTCCAGGATTTTTACCGCCGCATCGGGGAACGCCTGCGGGAAGCACCCCGTCAGCGCCGCGACAGCCGCCGGATTCTGCTTTTTCAGCCGCCGCAGAAGCTGTCGGGTCTTCTTGTCTCCGGAAGCGGTAACCGTACAGGAGTTGACCACATACACGTCGGCGAAATCCTGCGGGTCAACCACTTCAAACCCATCCTTTGAAAACATCTCGGAAAGCGTTTCCGTCTCGTACTGATTCACCTTACATCCCAAGGTCGTAAAGGCGATCCGCATCAGGCCCCTCCTTTTCCATCAAAATAAACAAGGCTCAAAATGTTCATTTTGAGCCGCTTCCATAAGGCCCTTTTCTCAATTTGTCCGCAACAAAGGTCAAAGGATGCCGCGTCCAGCCCAAGCGTTTCTCATCGGTGAAAAACGCCTGACTGACAGCGGTATTTGGCCTGTTTCCGCATGTTTTGCGGATTTTTCAAGGTTGTATAAATTGGACAAATCCAGACCTTTTCATTTAGTATTATAATAGATTTAAGAGAAATTTACAATTAGCAGTTGACTTAAAATGAAAGTCCTGTTATATTGTAAATATAGTAATTATAGATATAGTCATAAGGGACTTATTTATAGTTACCAAAATTCTACTGAATGGAGGTCGATACCAATGAGAACTTGCAACATCATGCTGAACACCATCAATGACGTCAAAGTCTTCGTGAACACTGTTTCGAAGTACGATTTTGATGTAGATCTGATTTCTGGACGGTATGCAATCGACGCCAAATCCATCATGGGCATTTTCAGCCTGGATCTTTCCAAGCCGATCCGCCTGGAAGCACATTCGGAGGACAGCGCAAAATTTTTCGAAGAAATCAAACCCTTCATCATCGACTAAGTTCTCGTTCACGGCCGCTCTGCCATCCATGATGGCACTCAGCACGACATCATCCGCCGGAGGTAATTGCCTCCGGCTTTTTCTTTTTCATTCTTTTTCGCCCGACAACCGCATAAGATATAACAAAAACCGGGCGCTGTACGAGCGCCCGCTAAAGGAGCGGTGGACAGGATGAAACAAAAAAGCTCTCCCACGCGCGTGCTCCGGTACGCGGCCCTGGCGGCGG
>CAKXAF010000288.1:2559-3472 GCA_934869045.1 uncultured Nitrososphaerota archaeon
CGCTGCAGCAGTTCCCCTGACGGCAGGCGCGGACGGCCTGGCCGAGGAGGCATGGCTTGCAGAGGAAGAAACGGTGGTTACCACCGCCCAGGCTCAAGAGATCCCCGCAAAATCCGCGATTTTGATGGACGCTGAAAGCGGGCAGCTCCTTTTCGAGAAAAATGCGCATGAAAAAATGCCGCCCGCCTCCATCACCAAGATTATGACTCTTCTGCTGGTCATGGAAGCGATTGAGAACGGCTCCATCGGTTGGGACGACATGGTTTCCTGTTCCGAACATGCCGCCTCTATGGGCGGCACCCAGATCTGGCTGGAACCGGGAGAGGAAATGCGCCTGGAGGATCTGATAAAAGCAGCCGCTGTCAACTCAGCCAACGACGCCTCCATGGCGCTGGCGGAATACGTCGCTGGAAGTGAGGGGGCTTTTGTGGACCTCATGAACGCCCGCGCAAAAGAGCTGGGCATGAAGGATACCACCTTCGTCAACCCAACCGGGCTGGACGCGGAGGGCCATCTCTCCTGCGCCTATGACATTGCGCTGATGTCCCGGGAGCTACTGCGCCATTCGGATATCACCAAATACACCACCATCTGGATGGATTCTCTCCGGGACGGCAAGACCGGCCTGACCAACACTAACAAGCTGGTCCGTTTTTACGAAGGCTGCACCGGCCTGAAAACTGGCACTACCGACGGCGCCGGAAGCTGCCTCTCTGCATCGGCGACCCGGCAGGGTCTGAGCCTGATCGCGGTATCCATGGGAAGCACCACCTCTGACGAGCGGTTTGCCTCATGCCGCACCCTCTTAAACTACGGATTCTCCTCGTTCGAAAGCTTTACTCCGGAGGTCCCCCAGGAGGAACTGGCTCCCATTTCAGTAACCCGAGGAGTCCAGGAAACCGTTCCTCTCACG
>CAKXAF010000289.1 GCA_934869045.1 uncultured Nitrososphaerota archaeon
TGGCCTCGGCGGTTATGCGGGAGTCCTCCGTACCACTCTCCTTCAGGTCAATGAGCTGGATCCGCAGACAGGCCCCTTCCCGCTCCGGATACACCGCTCCGGGGTGGACCGCCTCCCCGGACCCATAAGAAACGCCGCCAACCTCCCGGCTCATCACCTGGGAAAATACGCAGTTCACCGCGTCCAGAACCCCTTCCCGGCTGCGAAAATTCCGGGAGAGCCGCAGAAGCGCCGGAAATTCCCCGGATTCAGAAAAGGTTTCCTGCTTTTCGGCAAAAACCGCCGGATCCGCGCTGCGGAAGCGGTAGATGCTCTGTTTCAGATCCCCCACCAGGAAAAGATTCTCCCCATTTCGAGAAATCGAGCGAAAAATCAAATCCTGCAGCCGATTGGTGTCCTGGTACTCATCCAGGAGGATCTCCTCAAACTGGCCGGACAATTCCCTGGCGAAGTCCGTAGGAGTCCCGTCCTCCTCCGTAGTCAGCCGGAGCGTCAGATAGGCAAAATCAGAGAAATCCGCCGCGCCCCGCTCCGCCTTGGCTGCCGCGAACTCTTCTCCAAATTCCCGCACCAGCCGGAACAGCCCTCGCACTACCGGCAGCAAAAGCCCCAAATCCTCCTGGAAACCGGCACTGCCGCAGGGAATGCAGTCCCGCGCCTCCGCCAGGGCGGACTTACAGAGCTCCCGCATCTCCAGGATCCGTTCCTTAAAGGCGGGGTCGGCATTTTTGGGTGCACGGCCCACCTTTCCGAAGAAGGCTGTGCCGAGGAAGGCCGACAACCCGTCCCAGTTTCCAGCCTCCGCCAGCCGAAGCCCAGCCAGAAGCAGTTCCCGGTCAGCGCCGATGGCCGCGCCGTAGCCTTTTTGAAAGCCCTCGTCCCATTCCAGCAGTTCCTGAATCCGACGGGCGGTCTCCGCGCCGTTCCGGAAGGCCCGGGCTGCCCGGGCCAGGAGGCCCTTTCCCCAAAGGGTGTTCTGGGGCGGAAGCGCCGTCCCATAGCAGGCCTGCTGCTCCTCCAGCCATTGGTTCGGATAGGGCAGGGAACGGGTCTTCTGGTAAAGCGCCAGCACCTCCTGAACCAGGCGATTGCTCCCGCTTTCACCGAAGTACTCCGCCGCCGCCAGAAAATCCCCGTCCGGGTCGGCAAACCGCCGCTCCAGCACCGCCTCCATGGCTCCGGCCCGCATGGCGGCCAGCTCCGGCTCGTCGGCGATCCGCAGGCTGGGGGAAACCCCCAGCCGCTCGAAATTCTCCCGGACCATTGCAGCAAAAAAGGCGTCCATGGTGCAGATCCGGGCCTTGGATAGGAGCAGGAGCTGCCGCTCCAGAAAGGCGTTTTCCGGCTCCATCGCAATCTTCTCCCGCAGGCGGAGAGCGATGCGGCTGCGCATCTCCGCCGCAGCGGCGTTGGTAAAGGTCACCACCAGAAACCGGTCGGCAGGAACGGGGTTTTCCTGATCGGTGATGCGGCGGATGACCCGTTCCACCAAAACGGCGGTTTTTCCGCTGCCCGCCGCAGCTGCCACCAGGATTCCGCCGCCCCGGGCAGTCATGGCGGCCTCCTGCTCCGGTGTCCACCGACGGCCGGCCTTGGGTTCCCGGGGAAGAAGGCGGACTCCTCCATGGAAACCGGCGGGCCGGCATTTCCGTTCCGCAATGCGATAGCGCTTCATTCCGTCTCTCCCTCCTCCTGCCCGCAAGCCGCGGCAATATCCTCCAGAGTTGTCTTCCGGATGCTCCGAAACCCATCCCGGGCCTCATGGCCGCAGACCGCCCGGTAATCGCAATAGCTGCAGGGCTGATATACGCCGTCGGCATAGGGATCCGGCGCGATCTCCCCCTGGAAGAGCCGGTCCGCCATGGAGCGGATCAGCCCCTCCGTATAGGCCTCCAGATTTTCAAAATCCTTCCGGGAGGCCAAATATTTGCCCTTCATACCACTCTTGCCCAGCGAAACCGGCAGAAACCGCCCCGAAAGATCCGGCTCCATAGCGCAGAGCACCGTCCGGTCATCCAGCAGCAGGCCGTTCATGGAGAAGCTCTCCTCCACGGCCTTTTGCTGCTGTTCCTCCCCAACATCCCGGGGAAGCGTGGGCTTCACCGTGCCCGCCGGCATGTAGAGGATGCCCGCCGGAGTGACGTCCCGGTACTCCTCCCGGCCATTTTTCCAAAGGGCAAAGAGATAGAGCAGCATCTGGAGATTCAGGCCTTCCGCCATGGCGTCCAGTTTAAACTCCTTGCCTCCGGATTTGTAATCCACAATCCGGGCGTAGCAGGTCTCCCCATCCCGGAACAGATCCACCCGGTCAATCTTGCCCACCACCGTCACCGTAGTTTCCCCGTCCACCTGTACCGTCAGCGGCGGAATTTTTCCTCCCTCGCCCACCGGCTCCTCCAGCCCGGCGACTACAAAGCGGGTCTGGGCGAATTCCGTCCGCAGGGCCTGGAAGATCCGAAAGGCCGCGCCGCCCATCCGGCGGTAGTAGTAGAGGAACTGGCGGCTTTTTTCCGCTTCGCCGCCCATGGACTGCTCCAGATATTCCAGCAGCAGCCGGTCCAGAAGCTCCCGCAGTTCTTGATCGGATAGGCTTCGGAAGTCCCCATACTCCCCGGAGAGGACCCGTTCCAGAAGAAAGTGCACCACCGTACCCCGGGAAAGAGGATTCAGTTCCGCCCGGCTCCGGGCGCGGAGACGGAGGCCATACCGACAGAAGTACTGGAAACGGCAGGTGTAAAAGTTCTCAATTTGGGTCGGCGACACACGCAGCGCCCCTCCGAAAAGCTTCCGGGCCAGGGCTGGGTCTTTCAGGCGGAAGCGCCCCCGCTCTATGGTCTCGTCCAGCCGTTTCAGACGGCGCCCCCAGCCCTTCTCCAGTAAAAATTCCCGGGCAGAGGCGGAAAAAACGCTCCTGCCGGTGCAGGTACGGACATACTGCAAAAAAGCGGTACGCTCACTGCGGCAGAAAAATTCCGGAGGAAAGTCCCCCGGCATCTTTACCGGGGTATGGGGGAAAATCTCCCGGAAGGATCCGACCAGCGCCGAAGGATACCGGGGCTTTCCGGCGATGTCCCCCAGGGAGTACACGATGGTCAGCCGCTCCGACGGACAGGACAACGCCTGCCAGGCCACAAACCGCTCCTCCAGAATCCGCTCCTCCTGATTGCCTGTCAGTTCCAGTCCCAGCGCTGCCAGGTCCTCCCGTTCCCGATCGGTGAAAATTCCCTCCGACGCCGGCAGCAGCGGGAATTCCCGCTCGTTAGCGCCAAGAAGCAGCACCGCCTTCTTCCCGGTCACCCGGACCCGCTCAGCACTGCCTACCTGGACGCTGTCCAAGGTCTGGGGGATCCGCCCCAGGCTGCAGCTCCCGGCGCAGACGGAAAACAAATCCCGGAACTCCCGGGCTGTCAGCGTCTGGCCGGAAAGCATGACCTCCATGGTATCCAGAAGCTCCATAACCGCCTCCCAGG
>CAKXAF010000290.1 GCA_934869045.1 uncultured Nitrososphaerota archaeon
GTCTTTCGTTTTGGAAAGTATTCGGAAGGCTCTCTGCGGAATTTCACAAGAAATGCCGCGGCGGGGTGCGCGCAATCCGCCTTATACGCCGGAATACGCGGAGAATCCGCCGTCCACAGGGATGACAATGCCGGTGACAAAGCTGGCCGCTGCGTTGTTCAGCAGGAACATCAGCGCCCCTACCAGCTCCTCGGGCTTGCCGAAACGCTCCATGGGCGTGGCTGCCAGGATCTTCCCGGTGCGGGGAGTCGGCGTGCCGTCTTCATGAAAGAGCAGCGCCTGGTTCTGCTTGGTGACGAAAAAGCCGGGCGCGATGGCGTTGACCCGGATGCCTACTTTGGAGAAATGCACCGCCAGCCACTGGGTGAAGTTGGAAATGGCCGCCTTGGCCCCTGAATAAGCCGGAATTTTGGTAAGAGGCGTATACGCGTTCATGGAGGAAATGTTCAGGATGTTGCAGCCCTCCCGCCCCAGCATATCCTGGGCAAATACCTGGGTGGGAATCAACGTCCCCAGGAAGTTCAGGTTGAAGACAAAGCCCACGCCGTCTTTGTCCAGGTTGAAGAAGTTGGCGATGTCCTTGTCGATGTCGCCGGGGAAATAGTATTCGTTAGCCGTGGTGGCCCGGGGGTTGTTGCCGCCCGCACCGTTGATGAGGATGTCGCAGGGACCGAAGTCGGCGAGAACAGCCTTGTGAACCTCCTCGAGGCTTTCCTTTTCGAGCACGTTGGCCTTGTAGGCTTTCGCGGTATATCCTTCCGCAGTGATTTCATCGGCGACCGCCTGGGCGGCTTCCAGATTCAGATCCAGAATGGCAATTTTTGCGCCGCACTGGGCTAGGACTTTGGCAAACATGGAGCAGAGTACGCCGCCCGCACCGGTGACCACTGCGGTCTTGCCGGACAGGTCTAAAGCAAAAGGCAGATTCATGCAGATGCTTCCTTTCTTATTCCGATTTCTCAAGGGCTTCCCAGATGCCGTTCAGATAGGTGGCGCCCAACGCCCGGTCAAAAAGGCCGTAACCCGGTTTGCCGGTTTCCCCCCAGATCATCCGGCCGTGGTCGGGACGGACGTAGCCGTCGAAGCCGTGCCGGTGCAGGGCGCGCATGATCTCCACGACGTCCAGCGAGCCGTTTTCCGACAGGTGGCCGCTTTCCTCAAAGCTGCCGTCGTCCAGGATCTTGACGTTGCGAATGTGCATGAAGTGGATGCGCCCCATGGCGGCGTATTTGTCTACCATGTGGACAATGTCATTTTTCGCGTCGCACCCCAGGGACCCCGTGCAGAAGGTCAGCCCGTTGGCGGGGCTGTCCACCAGCTTCAGGAAGCGGTCCAGGTTTTCCTCGCAGGTGATGATCCGGGGCAGACCGAAGATCGGCCACGGCGGATCGTCCGGGTGGATGGCCATGTTGACCCCGGCCTCCTCGGCCACCGGAATAACCGCGGCCAGGAAGTACCGCAGGTTCTCCCACAGGTCCTCCTCGGTGATTTTGGCGTATTCGGCGAAAACGGCGGCCAGGCTCTCCTTGGTGTAGCTGGCGTCCCATCCGGGGAGACTCAGTTCTCCGGTCAGGGGGTCCATCTTCTCCAGCTGATCCTTATAGTAAACCAGAGAGGTAGAGCCGTCCGCGGCCACTTTGTCCAGCTGGGTGCGGGTCCAGTCGAAGACCGGCATGAAGTTATAGCAGATGCACTTCACCCCCGCTTCGCCCAGACGGCGGATGTTTTCCTGGTAGTTTTCGATGTACCGGTCCCGGGTGGGCTTGCCCAGCTTGATATCCTCATGGACGGGCACGCTCTCGATGACCTCAAAATGCAGGCCCGCGTCCTCGGTTTCCTTTTTCAGGGCCGCGATGCTCTCCCGGCTCCAAAGCTCGCCGGGGGGGACGTCATAAACGGCGGTGACGATGCTGTGCATGTTGGGAATCTGGCGGATGTACCCGATGGAGATGGGATCCTCCGGACCGTACCAGCGGAATGATAGTTTCATAAGCGGATTCCTCCTTCTTTCTATTTGTATTATACTTGAGAAAAATGCAAGATAAAATGCCGATGTTGCTTGACATATTGTGATTCTTGCTGTATTATCAAACTGATTACTTCCTTGAAAGGAGACCGTACCATGAAAAGCCCCGTCCGCCCCTTCAGCCCCCGTCAAAAGATGCTGGACGCGGATTTTGAGATTTACCGCTATCGGGACTCGTATTTAAGCGAGGTTGAGCTGCATCACCACGATTTTTATGAGGTGTATTTTTTCCTGTCCGGCAGCGTCACCTATACCATCGAGAGCCGCCAGTACCAGCTGAAGCCGGGGGACGTCCTCCTGATTTCGCCGCTGGAGCTGCACCAGCCCATGATCCAACCGGGCAAGGAGCCCTACGAGCGGGTGGTGCTCTGGGTCAATCGAGGGTACCTGCAGCAGCTTTCTAGTCCGGATAGCAACCTTGCCGACTGCTTCGACCTGGATTCTCCCCGGCACGCCAATCTGCTCCGGTTAGATGCGGTGTCGGTCCGGCGGCTCCAGGATATGGCAGATGCGCTCATTGACGAGGGTGCAAACCGTCATTTCGGCTGGGATCTGAATAGCCGGGCGCTGCTCATCCGGATTTTTGTGGAGCTGAACCGGCAGGTGCTGGAGGCTCCCTCCGGCTTTGAGGTTCCGGATGAGTCCGGCGGCATCATCTCAGAGGTGCTGCGGTATATCAACGAGAATTTCAACAACGAGATCTCCCTGGACTCCCTTTCCGATCACTTCTTTGTCAGTAAGTACCACCTTTCCCGGGAGTTCAAACGCTTGGTTGGCACGTCAGTCTACCGCTACATCATCCAGAAACGGCTGATTATGGCCAAGCAGAAGATGATTGCCGGACTTAGCCCTACGGATGTTTATTGCAATTGCGGCTTCGGGGACTACGCAAACTTTTACCGCGCCTTTCGTGCGGAGTACGGCATTTCCCCCAAGGAATTCTGTGAAGAAGCCCTGCGGAAACGATAAAAACCCCCGGTATGCGGAATACCGGGGACTTCGATTATTCGGCGGAAACATCCGGCTTTTTCTTTTTCAGCAGAACGGCCTCCTGTATCCGCATCAGCGCCCAGGAGATGGCCCAGTCGAGCCCTGTCCCGATGAGAAGCGCAACCTGCAGCTCGGAGGTGCCGAGCTTTGAGAAAAACGTGAGCAGGAGATAAACGAGGAAGACCGGGAAGAGCAGATTTGCAAACCAGATACATTCCCGGAGCAGCCGCCACTCCCCTGTTCCCACCGTGTAGCTCTTCTTCTTAAAATGATGGAAACAGAGCCGGGCGACAACCTGATATGCGCAAAGGATGATGAGAAGGATTAACCAGAGCGGCATTTGACCACCTCCCATTTTGGTCAGAAGCGTCTGTTTTCATCTTCAATATAGCAAGATGAAAAGGAAAAGTCAAGAAAAACCGCCCCGCAGGAACTGGATTCCCGCAGGGCGG
>CAKXAF010000291.1 GCA_934869045.1 uncultured Nitrososphaerota archaeon
TTGCTGAGCTGTGCCGGGATGGGCTGCGGCCTGACCCCCTCCTCTGACGACGCCCTGGTGGGAATTTTGGCGGCACAGGCGGGAGGAATTCTACCAGAAAGCAGGCGGATAAATCCCCGCATTCTTTGGAGGACACTGGAAGGGCGGACCACCTGGGTCAGCCGGAAATATTTATGCTGTGCGGCGGAAGGACGGTTTTCCCAGCCGCTGCGCGCTCTGTTTGAAGAACCTTCGCCGGATGCGCTGGAGCTCCGCCTGAAGGCAGCGGCGGCAGTCGGCTCAACCTCTGGCCGGGATACCCTGACCGGGATCGTCCTTGCCTGCCGGTTCCGGAAGATGGAAGAAAGGAATGCATAATGAAATATTTTGAAGAAATTGTTCCGGGGATCAAGCTCCTGCGGACCCCTTTTGGAGCTTTCTGGAGCGGCGTGATCCTGGTCCGGGGGGAGACCCCGGAGGAGACCGTGCTGATCGACAGCGGCGCAAACCGGGAAACCGTGGATTCATGCCTGATACCTGCTCTCCAGGAGGAAGGGCTTTCACTCAGCCGGATCGGCTGGCTGGCCTGCACCCACTGCCACGGAGATCATGTGGGCGGCCACTCCCGTCTCAAGGAGCTGTCCGGCATCCCTGTGGCAGCCTTTGAAGGATCAGCGGATAAGCTGCGGGATCCGATGAAGTACAGCCGGCTGATCCGTTCCGCGTTCCCCAGCGACAGCCCTGCTCCGCCCAGGGTTCTCTGCGGCGTTGAGCCGGACCGGCTTCTCCAGAATGGGGAGCTGCTGGCCGGCCGGCTGCGGCTGATTTGGACGCCGGGGCACGATACCGACACCGTCTGTTGGTTGGACGAAAAGACCGGCACGATTATCAGCGGCGATTCCATTCAGGGCAGCGGGGCGGACGGCGCAGGGCTGGCGTTTTATCAAGATCTGCCAGCCTATGAAAACAGCCTGAAGCGCCTGATGTCCCTGGGGGTGTCCAATCTGGTTGCCGCTCATTTTTACGCGCCGGAAGGCGCGGCGGCTCTGGGCAGGGAAGCGGTGTCCACCTATCTGCGGGCCAGTACGGAGGCGGTGGAACGTTACCGCCGCTATCTGGCAGATCTGCTCGCTCAGAATCCGCAGATGGACGCGAAGGCTCTGGCACGGAGGATGATTCGCGCGGAAGGGCGACCGGAGCCGGATTATCTTTTCCTGGAGCTCTACACCGTTCGGGCGCATCTTCGGGTCTTACAGGAGGAACAGCATGAACCGACAACTGCTTGACGTATTTCGGAGAAAAATCCAGGACGGCCCGGTGTTCGGGCCTTTCATGAAAACCGGCGATCCGGCCTTTGTGGAGGCCGCCGGGTATGCGGGCTGCGATTTTGCCATTTTGGACATGGAGCATGGACCGACCAGCTTGCAGGAAATGCAGAATAATATCCGCGCTGCCCAGGTTTCCGGGATGGTTCCCATTGTCCGGGTGCCCTCTCTGTCGGAAACCGCAATTTCCCAGGCGCTGGACATCGGTGCGGCCGGAGTGCAGATCCCGCAGATCTCCACAGCAGAGGATGCTCAGGAGGCGGTCCGTGCCGCCCGTTATTATCCCCAGGGGGAACGCGGGGTCTGCCGCTTCGTCCGTGCCGCCCATTACTCTTCCCTAGAGCGCTCCGCCTATTTTGCAGAGGCAAATCAGTCCCTCGTGATCATTCAGCTGGAAGGCCGGCAGGCGGTGGAAAACCTGGAGGGGATCCTGAATGTTGACGGGGTAGATATCCTGTTCATCGGGCCATATGATCTTTCCCAGAGCCTGGGGGTTCCAGGGCAGACCACCCATCCCCGGGTACTGGCCCAGATGAGCGAAATCGTTTCCCGCGCCAAGGAAAAGGGCGTAGTTCTTGGAACCTTCACCGACAGTGCGGAGACCATGAAAACCTGGATGGAGGCGGGTGTACGCTATCTGTCCTATTCCGTTGACGTCGGGATTTTCAGCGAGGCCTGCTCCGGTATCCGCATGCAGTTTGATTTGCTGCGGACCGCCCAGCGCTGACAGGGGGTGCTTTTGTGACTGATACTTTGCAAAACGATTGCCTTTCCGTGCGGATTTCCTCCAAAGGCGCGGAGCTTCAAAGCGTTTTCAGCCACACCTTTGGACGGGAATATCTTTGGCAGGCGGCTCCTGAAGCGTGGAACGCCCACTCTCTGCTGCTGTTTCCCGCGGCAGGCCGGATCGATCGGAGCCGGATACTTGCCGGGGGACAGGAATATCCTCTTCCTATGCATGGATTTGCCAAGGATATGGAATTTACCCGTCGGGAACGGACCGAGCGTTTCCTGGCCCTGGAACTGACGGATACGGAGGAGACTCGGCGTATGTTTCCCTATCCCTTCCGGCTTCGGGTGGAATTTTCCCTGGAAGGGGATACTCTGACAGAGCATTTTCAGGTTTTCAACACCGGCGGGGAGGAAATGTCCTTCGGTTTCGGTGCGCATCCAGGATTTTTCTGTCCCATTGTCCTGGGAGAATCTGCGGATGACTATGTACTGGAGTTTGACCGGCCTCAGAGCATTCACAAAATCGTCCTGGAGCCCTATACCCGCCTCTGCACGTCCGGCCGGGAACCCTTTTTGAAGGATGCCAGCCTTCTCCCGCTCTCTGAACACTTTTTTGACGGTGGACCGGTCCTTGCGGAAGGGTGCAACGCCAGCTGGATTCAGCTTCGCTCGCTGCGCTCCGGGAACCGGATCCGAATGGGGATGGAGGGCTTTCCGTATCTGACCCTTTGGGGGGTTCCGCATAAAATGAGCTTGATCTGTATCGAACCCTGGTGCGGGCTTTCGGATTTCTCCGGGACTGATCACATATGGGAAAGCAAGCCCGCCAATCAGCATCTCGCCCCCGGGGAGGTCTTTTCCAGGAAGCTCTGGTTTCAGCCGGGACAGTGCCCGGTTCCGGGGAGGTGAGGCGATTTCTCTGATGGCCGGCGGCATTTTGAGTTGGAAAGGAAGGTACGATGAAACGGTTGCGATCGATAATCCTTGCGTTAGCGATTTGCCTGACAGCCAGTATCGGATTTAGAGGATTTCCCGTTTCTGCTGCAGGACCCAGGCCCGTTGTTTATGTGAGCGGAGAGGGAAGGGATGAAAATACCGGAGCGTCTCCGGAGCAGGCGCTCCTCACCTTGACGAAAGCCTTTGAAGTGTTGGGCGGCGAAGGAGGAACGATCTCCCTTGAAGGGGAGGTTTCACTGGAAGGGACGGCCTTTTCGGAGCCTTCCCATGCCGGGAAGGTGACGGTAACAGGTGGCACGCTGGTCTTTCCAGCGGACTTTCTCTACACGTTGGGCGGAAGCACGCTTTTTGAAAGCATGGCGCTTCAATATTCCGGTTCTCTGGTTTTTGCCGCCGGTTTTCACCCTATCGAATTTGGAGAGGGCCTTATCACTTCCACAGATGCAGAGGAATCTGG
>CAKXAF010000292.1 GCA_934869045.1 uncultured Nitrososphaerota archaeon
TTGTAGAGCAATTAAGGGATGCTCAATAATTGTTAAGCCCCAAAAACAGCCCTCTGCCAGTGAAAAGGCAGAGGGCTGAGTTTTAATCTAAGGGTTTACATTCAGTTACAGTTTTTAGATAAATTTCGGGGTTTCCGTTCAAAACAAGGTCTGCATATCCAATCGGGTCATTGTAGATCAGATAATCCAGTTCTGACCGCTGATACATATTGTCGGCAACCTCGTTTTCCACCGCAATCGTATCAATGGCAATCTTGCTGCCATCAAAAAATTTCAATTCCACACAAGCGGTATCCATGTTAAACTCACCTCACAAGAAATCAATCTATCCATAAGAAACCTCCATTTTGCAGGATGTTAGATCATCCCAAAATATTTGAATGCTTCTCGGATCGCTTTCTCTTTTTCCGGTGGGCACTGTGGCTGTCTGGAATCCTCGGACTTCGGCAGATTATAGTTCTTACCAACCCCAATCCCACATTTTCGTTTAATCTGTGAGATATAGAGGTTGGACACCTTTAACCTAGTATGCTCCAACACATACTCCTTGATCTGCGGATAGGTTGCCCCATCCTGAAATTCGGACATATCCATATCTTCCAAAGAGAACTCAACCCGAATCTTTTTCGAGTCGACCTCACCCTTGGAAAGCAAGACAACCGTCTCCACGTGCCCTGTCCTCGGAAATAAATCTACGCCCTGATACTTTTTCAGTGCATAGCCCTTTTCACAGAGGATCCTGCAATCCCGGGCGGCAGTGGAGGGATTACAGGAAATCATGATCACCTTCTCCGGAGCCATCTCCGCAATGGCGTCCAGCACCTCGGGGCCGCAGCCCTTCCGGGGCGGATCGACCAAGATTACATCCGGCCGCAGCCCTTCCGACGCCAGCCGCTTCGCGGCCCCGGACGCATCCGCGCAGAAAAATTCCGCCCGGTCCATACCATTTTTCCGGGCGTTCTCCCGGGCGTTCTCCACTGCCTCGGGCACCACCTCCACCCCGGTAAGCCGCCCGATCTGCCCATAGGCGGACAGTCCGATGGAGCCGATGCCGCAGTAGAGGTCCAGCAGATGCTCGTCTCCTCGAAACTCCGCAAACCCAAAGGCCAGCTGGTAAAGCCGCTCCGCCTGGGCCTTGTTTACCTGGTAAAAAGCCGCTGGAGAAACTGCCAGCTCCACGCCCAGCAGAGTGTCCTTCAGTTCCATGCTGCCCCAGACCAGCTCATACCGCTTCCCCAGGATCACATTGGTCCGGTCGGGGTTCACATTGACACAGACTCCCGCGATTTCCGGGAAACCCTGCGCCAGCCGCTGAGCCAGCTCCTGGATACGGGGCGGGCGCCTTTTCACCGCCACCATGCAGACCAGGATTTTTCCTGTGGACGGAGCCTGCCGAAGATATACATGGCGGTAAATCCCCTGTCCGCTCTCTTCCCGGTACACCGGAAGTCGGTGTTCCCGCAGAAATTCCAAAATCACCTTCAGGATCCGTCCAAACACCGGCGGCTGAAGGGGGCAGTCCTCCGCCGGAATCACCCGATGGCTGTTCCGGGCGTAAAACCCCGCAAGGATATCCCCGCCCGCCGCCACAGTCAGGGGATACTGCGCCTTATTTCGATATCCGCCGGTTTCCGCTGCCCCCAGAATGGGCAGGGGATCCACAGAAAATCTGCCCAGCCGCCGGAAGGCATCCCTCACCGCCTTATCCTTCAGCCGCAGCTCCGCTTCGTAGGTGATGTGCCGGAACGCACAGCCCCCGCACCGGCGGAATACGCCGCAGCCCCCGCAGGGATCCGTTCCCCGGTCCGGGGAAGGCTCCATCAGCTCCTCCAGAATGCCGAACCCGTAGCTCTTGAGCACTTTGACAATTTTGATCCGGGCCACGTCTCCCGGCGCAGTCATAGGGACGAAAACAGCAAATCCCTCGATCCGGCAGACGCCGCTGCCTTCCAGGGTCAAATCCTCGATCCGTACCTCATAACTCTGGTTTTTGGCGATCATGAGCCGCGTCCTTTCCATTTCACAAAGGGGCTGCTGCATCCGCGGCGTCCGCGCCGTTTCCGCAGCAGCCCCTGCTTCCTCAGTTGATGACAGGGGCGTCCAGCGGACTGGAACCGCCTTCTCCCCCTTCTCCGCTCTCGTCCCCGCCATGCGGCATATCGCAGGCGCCGGGAAGGGCGTTCTTTTTATAATATCCCGTCTCGGTCTTGGTGCACCGCGAGGTGACGGCAAGGCCGGACTCCACACAGAACTCCATGGCCACCACATCGTCGCTGAGTGCAAACTGCCGCGCCTCCAGACCCTCGTGGACATCGGACATAATGGTTTTCCAAACAGCATCTGGAGAATAGAGCTGGCTCTCCGGCAGCTCAGCGGGGGTGTCATACCCGGTCCAGAAGCCGCCGATATAGTAAGGCGTCATGCCGATGAAAGCACGGTCATAGTAATCCTGGGAGGTGCCGGTCTTTCCAACCACATCCATATCGCCCATGTTGGCCTTCCGGCCGGTACCGGACTCCCCAATGACCACCTGCCGCAGCATCCGGTTCATGATCGAAGCGGTATCCTCTGAAATCGCCCGGTTTTTTGTGGGCGTATTGTCGTAAACCAGATTCCCGTTGGTGTCCTCGATCCGGGAATAGGTCGCCGGCGTATAGTAAAGCCCGCCGTTCCCGAATGGCGCATAAGCCGCCGTGATTTCCTCCAGATAGATACCCTTGGACATAGATCCCAGGGTCAGGGCCGGCACGCAGTCGTTGACCGTTCCGCTCTTCACCAGAGTGGTGATGCCGAATTTCTTTTCCAGAAACTCCACTGACCGCTCCGGGGTCAGCAGCTGGATCAGCTTAACCGGGATGGTGTTCAGCGACTTCCGCAGGGCGTAGACCGCCGTCACATCGCCTTCGTACTTGCCGCTGAAGTTTTTCGGCCAATCCTTGCCGTTGTTCTTCATAACCGGGCTGTCAACCAGCACGGTGGACCAGTTGATAAAGTCATACTCCAGAGCCGGCGCGTAAACCGCAATGGGCTTGATCGCTGAGCCCGGGGAACGGGCAGCCATGGTGGC
Organism: uncultured Nitrososphaerota archaeon; assembly: GCA_934869045.1. GTDB lineage: Bacteria > Bacillota > Clostridia > Oscillospirales > Ruminococcaceae > Merdivicinus. Next base: position 3,068 of record CAKXAF010000292.1, read on the forward strand.
CCGGTTGAAGCTGCGGCTCTGGGTTTTTTCCCCTTTACCGCCCACCAGCGCCAGAACGTTGCCCTCATAGTCCATAAGCACGAAGGCAGCCTCCGGGGTCTCGTCATTTCCGTTGGGGGACAGCTGGTTGGGGGAGAAGGTCTGCCAGTTCAGGAACTTTTCCTCCACGATTTTCTGCAGCCGTGTATCCACATTCATATAGATCCGATATCCGCCCTGCCGCAGGCGGTCGGTGGCATACTCCCGGGACCAGTCGTTTTCCGCCATCAGGTCCGCGATGACCTCTTCGATGACCGCATCGGTGTAGTAGGAGGTGACGCCCTGAGCCGTCTGGACCGTGGTGCCGGACTGATCGGTCTGATCTGAAAATTCCACCGTT